>CAMWNF010000005.1 GCA_947175535.1 uncultured Bacteroidales bacterium | reverse complement strand
CGGCAGTCTCGGCAGCTTCTTGCGCGGCGCGAATGGCTTCGGCTATATCGGAGGTTGCTTCGGAGGCGACCTGAGAGGCATCGGCGGCTGCGCGGGCGGCTTTTGAAGCAGCAACTGCAGCATCGGCAGCGGCGCGGGCGGCGGCGACGGCTGCATCACGGGCTGCGCGGATGTCGCTCTTCAAGAAAAGCGAAACGGCAACGGCGTTGCGCAGCTGCGGGAAGAGGTTGGTGAACATCCAGCGGTAAGGCACTCCGGCGGCTACCTGCATCAGTTGCTTCTTGCGACCGTCGATGACTTTGCCCTGCTCGTCGTAGACCCACACGGGGGTGTTGTCGAGGATGTTGAGGACGGCTTCGCGGTCGGGAACGTCAGGAGTACGGGCGACAAGGGCGCGGAGTTCGTCCCAAGCAATGCCTTCGGGCACGGCTTTCACGACTGAGGGCTCGATGCCTGTGGCGCGTACTATATAATTGGTGACTTCATCACAGCGATAGCGTGTGAGGCGCTCGTTGGCGGCGTTCTGACCGTCGGGCGACGCGAAAGCACGTATAAGGATGTGGTCGACGTCGTCAGCTTCGTGAGCCTTGCGCACGGAGTTGACAAAGTGGTCCATAGAGCGACCGTTATCACCCAGACGAGGATTGAACTGGCGGTGACCAATCTCAAAATATATCTTGGTCGAATCGGCACGATCCTGAGCGGCGACGGCGACGACGGATAAAAACGATAGAACGTACGCTATTAACTTTTTCATAGACATATTCCCTTGGGACAGAGGGGGAAGGCGTATTTTTAGGTTTTATTTCTGCTATAAAAATAAAAGTCGCGACAGGTCCGGTTTTCAACCTGTCGCGACGCAAAATTAAAGATTTTTTAAATGATTACCCCCCCCCAGCGTTAAACTTTGTTAAAGGCAATGTTAAAATCATTTGGCTTTCTGTGACTTCCGCCCGGTGCGTTTGCGGAGAACCATGGCGGAGCGTGCGGGGAGATAGAGCTTGAGCCATTCGACACCATGCGGCTTGTAGAGCGGGTCGGTGGCCGTCAGATGCTCGACGCTTTCGTCGATGTTGCCGTAGCCGCCGAACTCGGGACGGTCGGTCGACAGCACGGCTTCGTAGCTTCCGCCGGGAGCGAGGATGCCGTAACCGTCGAACGATTTGAAGGGATTGAAGTTGAACACGAAGACAAGGTCGCCGCGCATGAATGCGAGCACCTGGTCGTCGTCCTTTTCCCATAGTTTTCTTATCGGGAGTGCCTGAAAATCGTACTGCGAGCTGACGAGCTCAACCATGGCGTTGTCGAAGTCGTTGAGATATTGATATTTGAGGTCATCGCGGTCTACAAGGTCCCATTGGCGGCGGGCATATTTATAGCTCCAGCCGTTGCCTTCGCGGGGGAAATCAATCCATTCGGGGTGACCGAACTCGTTGCCCATGAAGTTGAGGTAGCCGCCGTTGATGGTCGCGAGGGTGACGAGGCGTATCATCTTGTGGAGCGCCATGCCGCGGGCGACGGTCATGTTGTCGTCGTCTTTCTCCATGTGCCAGTACATTTCCTTGTCAATCAGACGGAATATGACGGTCTTGTCGCCGACGAGAGCCTGGTCGTGGCTCTCGACATAGCTTATGGTCTTTTCGTCGGCGCGACGGTTGGTGAGTTCCCAGAATATCGAGGTCGGATGCCAGTCTTCGTCTTTCTTCTCTTTGAGGGTCTTAATCCAGTAGTCGGGAATGCCCATCGCCATACGGTAGTCGAAGCCGATGCCGCCGTCCTTGACGGGCAATGCCAGACCGGGCATGCCGCTCATCTCTTCGGCGATGGTGATTGCGCGGGGATTATATTCATGTATAAGTTCGTTGGCGAGGG
Source organism: uncultured Bacteroidales bacterium (assembly GCA_947175535.1). Classification (GTDB taxonomy): domain Bacteria; phylum Bacteroidota; class Bacteroidia; order Bacteroidales; family Muribaculaceae; genus CAG-873. The sequence goes on along the minus strand of CAMWNF010000005.1, from coordinate 52,301 downwards.
TGAGATAGGTGATGGCGTTGGTGTCCTGCGCGCCGTTGTAGTAGTCGCCGTAGCCGCCGAACGCCTGTCCGAGTCCGTGATTATAGTAGAGCATCGATGTGACGCCGTCGAAGCGGAAACCGTCGAAGTGATATTCTTCCATCCAGTATTTGCAGTTAGACAGCAGGAAATGAAGCACTTCGTTCTTGCCGTAGTCGAAGCAGAGCGAGTCCCACGCGGGATGCTCGCGGCGTCCGTCGCCATAGAAATAGAGGTCATAGCTGCCGTCGAGACGTCCGAGACCTTCGACTTCGTTTTTGACTGCGTGGCTGTGGACGATATCCATAATGACGGCGATGCCCTCGGCGTGAGCCGCGTCGATAAGAGCCTTGAGGTCCTCGGGTGTACCGAAACGGCTCGAAGCGGCGAAGAAGCTCGACACATGGTAGCCGAACGAGCCGTAGTAAGGGTGCTCCTGAATGGCCATAATCTGTATGGCGTTGTAGCCGTCGGCTGCGATGCGCGGCAGCACGTTCTCGCGGAATTCGTTGTAAGTTCCGACGCCTTCGCGCTCCTGTGCCATGCCGATATGACATTCATAGATAAGCAGCGGACGGGTGTCGGGCGTAAAATCATCCGTCGTCCAGCGGTAGCCGCCGTTCTCCGGTTCCCACACCTGCGCCGAGAAAATCGCCGTCTGCGGGTCCTGGACCACGCGGATGGCGTAAGCCGGGATGCGCTGGCCTTCGCCACCGTCCCAATGAACCATCATCTTATATAAGTCGCCGTGCTTGATTGCCGATGCCGGGAATGTCGCTTCCCACACACCGTTCTCGCCCTTGATGAGCGAGTACATCGCCTCTTCTTTCCAACCGGAAAAATCGCCGATGAGAGTGACCGCCGTCGCGTTGGGAGCCCACTCGCGGAAAGTCCACGTTCCGTCGACGTTATGCTGCAGTCCGAAATAATGATGAGCGTTGGCAAAGTCTACAAGATTGCCACCCAACTCCTTGCGTTTGCGTGCGGCATCGTCGTGACGACCGTTGATGGCGTCGGCATAAGGCTCGAGCCAGGGGTCATTCTTTATTATAGGTAACACTTTGGCTGCCGGTTTGCGACGCGTCTGACGGGGTTTGGCGGCTGCCGTCTTGGCTGTCGCCTTTGACTTCGGCTGTTTATCTTTCGGGCTCATAGACTTGGATGTTGGTTAATATTTTTACAAACTTAGCGAAAATGCGATGAACTACCGACCATTTAACACATTTTAATCGCTGTTTCGCCGTTCGTTATCCAATTAAACCGTCCGAGAGCACGTTCGCTATTGTAAAAAACAAAAAAAACGCTTAACTTTGTGCCACCATTCGCCCGGATGGCGGAATCGGTAGACGCGCCGGTCTCAAACACCGGTGGGGCGACCCATCCCGGTTCGATCCCGGGTCCGGGTACTGAACTGAGGATTCTCACCGCGAGAGTCCTCTTTTCTTTTCTCCATCCCTCTTAACTCATTGGCCTGCTCGTGAATAAGCTCAAGTGCTTTGTTATAAGAGTCGGTTCTACAAACACAAAATATGAAGTGTTCCTCACATGGCACAAAGCACCAAAATGTTCCTTCGATGGTCTAATATTAAAAAATGTTCATCTATTGGAACATTTTTATTACCTTTGTGAAAATAATTGTATTATATGGAAATTTTAAGACGGAGATACAAAAAACTCCTTTCTGATGTAAAAAACGACATTCACCGTTTTTTATATTATGAGATAGATTGGACTCAACCTCTGATTGGCATCAAAGGTCAGCGAGGAGTTGGAAAGACAACTCTAATGCTTCAAAAAATCAAAAACTCTGACCCTTTAGGAGAATCATCGTTTTATGCGTCCCTTGATAATCTATGGTTCGCGGAGCATAGTCTAATCGATTTAGCTGAAATCCTTATCAAGCAAGGGGTTTCAAATCTGTATCTCGATGAGGTTCATCGTCTACCGGGGTGGGAACGACAGATAAAAAATCTATATGATTCCTATCCTGAATTACATATTGTCTTTACAAGTTCCTCGCTACTTGTTATTGACCATTCAATCGCAGATCTTTCAAGACGAGCGTCAATGTATAGTCTGCCCGGTCTGTCATTCAGGGAATTTCTTATGTTTGAAGGTATAAATTCATTCGACCGACTAACACTGCCAGACATATTGTACTCCCATGAAACCATTGCCCCATCAATATCTTCCGGGGTTGACATATTGTCATATTTTCACAGATATCTGGCGAAAGGATATTATCCGTTCTATAAATCTATGGGAAAGGATGACTATTACAGCAGATTGGTTCAAACAATCTCAACCGTTATAGATTCTGATATACCTGCAGTTGAAAACAGGATTGATTATGAAACGCTCATTAAAGCCAAACGTCTGATTAGCATAATAGCCGGCTCTCAACCATATCAGCCAAACATGTCCACACTTGCTGGCTTAATGGGTACAAATCGAAGTCAGTTACTGAAACTGTTAGATTTACTTAATCGAGCCGGTATAATCCGTCAAATTTTTACTTCACTTGGTAATGCACAGAGCCTTGCAAAGCCGCAGAAAGTACTTCTTGACAATCCAACTCTTATGCACGCTCTTGAAGCTACGAAGATAGGGGCGGAACGAGAATCAATATTCGCATCTTTCCTTAGCGTCTGTCATAGGGTAAATTTCGCAAAAGATGGAGACTTTATAATTGACAACCGATATTTGTTTGAGATTGGAGGTAAAGGGAAAGGCTTCGCACAGATACGAGATATTCCTGATAGTTTTGTCGCTGCCGATGACATTGAATTTGGTTTCGGAAATAAGATTCCATTGTGGCTTTTTGGTTTTCTATATTGAAAAATATATTATTTCTTTATAGTAGCATTTTTAAGTTCTTAGATGTTTCGCGGTTTCTGATTACTTCTGCATTCCAAATTACTGTAGGGTGGCGGGAACTCGTAAAAATTGATTAATTTTGTAGGTCTTAACGAACGTTTATTGATATGACTCCATATATCTGGATTATAATTATCGGGGCGACACTGCTTTATGCTGTAATCAGCGGTTATATCAAGGGCTTGCTCTCGCAGATCGGTCAGATTGCAGGACTTATCATCGGTGTGCTTGCCGCAAGAGCGCTTACGCCTCAGTTGCTCACGATGTTGCGCGTCGATGCCGGTGTCGAGACAGCGTCGATGGTTACGATTGTCATGTGCTACACGCTGGTGTTCTTCGTCGGCTATTTCGCCGTCGTTCTGCTCGCCCGCATGATAAAACTCGCTGTCAAGGTGGCTTGCCTGGGCGTGCTCGACCGCTTAGCCGGAGCGATATTCAAATTGGTCAAATGGGTGCTGATACTCAGTCTGGTCTATAATTTCTGCGTGTCGGTCGGCATATGTTCGGCACCTGACCGCAACGATTACTGGCTCGAACGTACGACCTACCGCGTCGCTCCAGCGTTGCTCGATATGTGGCAAATCAGAACTTCTCACACCTGAAAACCGTTTATTGCAATAGCGAATAATCATCAACCCTTCAATGGCAAACGATAATAAAAATATAAACTCCACGGACAACGCTTCGAGCGACGACGTGTTGCGCGATGTCACAGGCTCGGACTACAAGTACGGCTTTGTGTCGGACATCGACAGCGACATAATCGCGCGCGGCCTCAACGAAGACGTTGTCCGTCTGATTTCCAAGAAGAAAGGCGAACCTGAGTGGCTGCTCGACTTCCGTCTGAAGGCTTTCCGCTACTGGGAGACGCTGAAGATGCCCGACTGGGCGCATCTTGATATTCCACCCATAGACTATCAGGCAATCAGCTATTACGCAGCTCCGAAGAAAAAGGAGTCGCCCAAGAGCCTCGACGAAGTCGACCCGCAACTGCTCGACACCTTCAACCGACTCGGCATCCCGCTTGAGGAACAGAAAGCCCTGAGCGGCATGGCTGTCGACGCCGTGATGGACTCGGTGTCGGTCAAGACCACCCACCGCGAGAAGCTCGCCGAACTCGGCATTATCTTCTGCTCGTTCAGCGAAGCTGTCAAAGACTATCCCGACCTCGTGCGCAAATATCTCGGCAAAGTGGTCAGCTACCGTGATAATTTCTTTGCCGCGCTCAATTCGGCAGTGTTCAGCGACGGTTCGTTCGTCTACATTCCGAAAGGCGTGCGCTGCCCGATGGAATTATCGACATATTTCCGCATAAACGCTTCGGGTACAGGTCAGTTCGAACGTACACTCATAGTCGCCGATGACGAAAGCTATGTCAGTTATCTCGAAGGCTGCACAGCGCCGATGCGCGATGAAAACCAACTCCACGCCGCAATCGTCGAGATTATCGTCGAGGAACGCGCCGAGGTGAAATATTCGACCGTCCAGAACTGGTATGCCGGTGACAAGGAGGGCAAGGGCGGTGTGTATAACTTCGTGACCAAGCGCGGTCTGTGCCGCGGCGATTTCTCGAAGTTGTCATGGACTCAGGTCGAGACCGGTTCGGCGATAACATGGAAATATCCCGGCTGCATTCTCGCCGGGGAAGGCTCGGTCGGCGAATTTTATTCGGTCGCCGTCACCAATAATTTCCAACAGGCAGACACCGGTACCAAAATGATACATATCGGCAAAAACTCGCGTTCGACAATCGTGTCGAAGGGTATATCGGCAGGACACAGCCAAAACTCCTACCGCGGTCTTGTCAGCGTCGCTCCCGACGCATCGGGTGTGAGAAACTACACCCAATGTGACTCGCTTCTACTCAGCTCGACCTGCGGTGCGCACACGTTCCCTTACATAGATGTCAAGAACGACACGGCTATCGTCGAACATGAGGCGACAACGTCGAAAATATCTGAAGACCAGCTCTTCTACTGCAACCAGCGCGGCATTCCGACCGAAGAAGCGGTCGCGCTTATTGTCAACGGCTACGCAAAGGAAGTGATGAACAAACTGCCGATGGAGTTCGCCGTAGAAGCTCAGAAACTTCTGTCAATCACCCTCGAAGGTTCGGTAGGCTAAACTAAAACTGTAACACAAAACCCTGCATACAAAAATGGAAGACATCCTGCTAAAAGTCGACAATCTACATGCCGGCATCGAAGGCAAAGAAATATTGAAAGGCATCAACCTTACTGTCCGTCCGGGTGAGGTTCACGCAATCATGGGTCCTAACGGCTCGGGTAAAAGCACTCTCTCGGGGGTTCTCGCGGGAGACCCGAAATTCACTGTCACAGGCGGCTCAGCCGACTTTCACGGCGTCGACCTTCTCGCTCTCTCGCCAGAGGACCGTTCGCATGAAGGACTGTTCCTCTCGTTTCAGTATCCGGTCGAGATACCCGGCGTGTCGATGGTCAATTTCATGCGTGCGGCAGTCAACGCCAAGCGCAAATATTTCAACGAAGCGCCGCTGTCAGCCGGAGATTTCCTGAAACTCATGCGCCAGAAACGCGAGATTGTAGAACTCGACAACAAGCTTGCTTCGAGGTCAGTCAACGAAGGTTTCTCGGGTGGTGAGAAGAAGCGCAACGAGATTTTCCAGATGGCTGTGCTCGAACCGCGTCTGTCGATACTCGACGAGACGGACAGCGGTCTTGACATCGACGCCCTGCGCATCGTCGCCGGTGGTGTCAACCGCCTCAAGACCGAGCGAAACGCAACTATCGTCATCACCCACTATCAGCGTCTGCTCGACTATATCAAACCGGATTTCGTCCACATCCTCTACAAAGGCCGTATCGTCTACTCGGGCGGACCGGAGCTTGCCCTCGAACTCGAGGAGAAGGGTTACGACTGGATAAAGCAGCAGGTTGACAATCAATAACGATAAAAAATGAGTTCACTAAATCAATATATCTCGCTTTTCGAGCAGAACCGCGCCACTATATATGCCGCTTCTCCTGAAGCGCTCAACCGATTGCGTCCGGCGGCGTTGTCGGCTCTGAAGCAGTTCGGCAGACTGCCAGGCAAACGCGACGAAGGCTACAGCAAAACATCGCTCGAAGAGATGTTCGCGCCCGACTTCGGCGTAAACATCAGCCGGGTGACTTTTCCGGTCGATGTCGCTCAGTCGTTCAAGTGCGATGTTCCCAATGTCAGCACTTTGCTCGGAGTCGTCGTCAATGATGAGTTCCGTCCGTCGGCAACATTGCTGAAAAATTGCCCGGAAGGCGTTACCGTCGATTCGCTTGCCGCCGTGGCAGCTTCCGACCCGGAGTTCGTTGAAAAATATCTCGGACATCTCTCAGCCGACCGCGATGCGGCGTCGGCGCTTAACACCCTGCTGATGCAGGACGGCGTTGTCATCCGTGTCCGCAAAGGAGTGAAACTCGACAAGGCAATCCAGATTGTCAACATATTCAATGCCGCCGCTCCGCTGATGAGTGTACGCCGTCTGCTGATAGTGATTGAAGAGAACGCTTCGGCTCGCATTCTTGTCTGCGACCATAGCCAATCATCGGACTATCAGTATCTTTCCAGTCAGGTCGCTGAGGTCTTTCTCGGCGATGGCGCCACCCTCGACTATTGCGACATCGAGGAGTCATCGGAAAAGACCTCGCGCATCGCCCAGCTTTTCGTATCGCAGGCAAGCGACAGCCGACTGACAGTCAACGGCACATCGCTGACCGTAGGTCATACACGCAACGAATACCACATCGACATCAACGGCGAAGGATGCGACACTGAACTTGCCGCCATGGCTATAGCCGACGGCAGTCAGGTCATCGACAACTCTTCGCGCATCAATCATAACGCACCGCGCAGCCGCAGCAACCAGTTGTTCAAATACCTCCTCGACGATAAGTCGCATGGAGCATTCGAAGGACTGATATACGTCGCTCAGGATGCCGTCCACACCGAGGCATATCAGTCAGACCGCAACATGCTTGCGTCGGCTGACGCCCGCATGCACACCGCCCCTCAGCTTGAAATCTATTGCGACGATGTCAAGTGCAGCCACGGAGCGGCTACGGGTCAGCTCGACCGCAACGCGCTGTTCTACATGCAGACCCGCGGCGTTCCTGAAGCCGAGGCACGGATGATGCTGATGCAGGCGTTCATGTCAGACGTTATCGACCGAGTCCCAATCGAAGGACTTCGCGACCGTCTGCGTCATCTTGTCGAACGTCGCCTGTCAGGCGAACACGCCGTATGCGGTGACTGCGCCGCTTCATGTCATAAATAACCAACGCTCCCGCCACATGCCACAATTCGATGTTCAAGCCGTCCGCGCCGACTTCCCGATACTCGACCGCAAAGTCTACGGCAAACCGCTGATTTATCTCGACAACACCGCGACTTCGCAGACTCCGCGCGCGGTCGTCGATGCGGTGACTGACATGTACTATCAGCATAAGGCCAACGTCCACCGTGGCGTCCATTGTCTTTCGCAGGAAGCAACCGACGCGATGGAGGCAGCCCGCGAACGTGTACGTCAGTTCATCAACGCTTCGTCGGTCGAAGAGATTGTCTTCACCCGCGGAACGACCGAGGCCATCAATCTTGTGGCGTCGTCTTACGGCTCCCTGCTTTCCGAAGGCGACGAGATAATCCTAACCGTGATGGAGCATCACTCCAACATAGTTCCCTGGCAGATGCTGGCATCCCGCAAAGGGCTGACGATAAAAGTCGTGCCGATTGACAGTGCAGGGTGTCTTGACCTGGAAGCTTACCGCGCGTTGTTCACTGACCGCACCCGCGTTGTCGCCGTCACACACATCTCCAACGTGCTCGGCACAGTCAATCCGGTCGCTGAAATCATCGCCGAAGCCCATCGTCACGGAGCTGTCGCCCTGATTGACGGCGCGCAGGCTGTCGCACATACCGCAGTCGATGTCCGCGCGCTCGACGCCGATTTCTACGTGTTTTCTTCGCACAAAATGTACGGACCTACAGGCATAGGTGTGCTTTACGGGCGCAAATCGCTCCTTGAGCAAATGCCTCCCTATCAAGGTGGCGGAGAGATGATTGGTCACGTAAGTTTCAGCGGCACGACGTGGGCTGAACTGCCATTCAAATTCGAAGCCGGAACGCCAGACTATGTCGATGCAGCCGCTTTCCGCACAGCTATCGACTATCTCACCGGTCTCGGCATCGACGCTGTAGCCGCCCACGAAGAAGAGTTGCTACGCTACACCACCGAACGCATGATGGAAATACCGGGTATGCGGATTTTCGGCACCGCTCCGGGAAAGTGCGCTATCATATCGTTCCTCATCGGCAACGCACACCATTACGACACAGGCATGTTGCTTGACAAACTCGGCATCGCCGTGCGCACCGGTCACCACTGCGCCCAGCCCCTTATGGACGCACTTGGTGTCGAAGGCACAGTCAGAGCCTCTTTCGCCGCATACAACACCTTTGACGAGGCTGACGCATTCATTGCCGCATTGCGCCGCATCGCTCCGATGCTTGCTTAAATCATAAAAACCCGCCCCCGGTTTTTACGGTTGCAAAGTTATATAGGAAATCATTACGGGTGACAGTGATTTCAGACGAGAAAGCGATTTAACACATTCTATCGCCGATATATGATTATCTTATAACCGATTAGCCACACAGATTTAACAATTCATAAATAAACATCAGAAGGCGGTTCGGGATGACAGGTCACATAACCGATGTGAGACGGGTGAAAGCGATAGCGATGGATTTTTGCGGTTATGTGGGGGATTTTCTTGGCTGTTTCGGCGATTTTTAGTTATTTTGCGGCGCATAACTTCGTAAAAAGACATGACTTATAAATACGATTACCTCGTGATCGGTTCCGGCATTGCCGGAATGAGTTTCGCGCTCAAAGTAGCAGCCACCGGGAAGGTGGCTCTTATATGCAAAACCACTATCGACGAAGCAAATACGGCTCTCGCTCAGGGCGGCGTGGCATCGGTTACAAATCTTATGGTCGACGATTTCGACAAGCATATCCACGACACCATGGTCGCCGGCGACTGGCTCAGCGACCCTGAGGCAGTCGAAAAGGTCGTCAAAGGTGCACCGGAGCAAATCAGACAGCTAATCGACTGGGGTGTTGACTTCGACAAGAAAGACGACGGGTCGTTTGACCTTCATCGCGAAGGCGGTCACAGCGAGTTCCGCATTCTTCACCACGCCGACAACACAGGTTTCGAAATTCAGGAAAGTCTTATCAAGGCGGTGCGCTCGAACCCCAATATCGATGTATTCGAAGGTCGCTTCGCCATCGAGATAATCACTCAACACCATCTCGGCAAAATCGTCACCCGTCGCACGCCCGACATCACATGCTACGGCGCCTATGTGCTCAATCCCGACACCGGCAAGGTCGACACTTTCCTGTCGAAAGTGACGGTCATGGCTACCGGAGGCGTCGGAGCTGTCTATCAGACCACGACCAATCCGCTCGTAGCCACAGGCGACGGTATCGCAATGGTATATCGCGCAAAGGGCACGGTAAAGGACATGGAATTCATTCAGTTCCACCCGACGGCACTATATCATCCCGGCGACCGTCCGTCATTCCTCATCACCGAAGCCATGCGAGGCTATGGCGCCGTGCTCCGCAACCTCAAGGGCGAGGAGTTCATGCACAAATACGACCCTCGTCTGTCACTTGCTCCGCGCGACATCGTCGCCCGCGCAATCGACAGCGAAATGAAACTTCACGGCGACGACCATGTCTATCTCGACGTTACACACAAAGACCCGGAAGAGACCAAACGCCACTTCCCCAACATCTACCGCAAATGTCTGTCGCTCGGCATCGACATAACAAAAGATTACATTCCCGTCGCTCCGGCAGCCCACTATCTCTGCGGGGGCATCAAGGTCGACGGCAACGGCGAGTCGTCAATCAAGCGGCTATATGCTCTCGGCGAATGTTCGTGCACCGGTCTGCACGGCGGTAACCGTTTGGCATCTAACTCGCTGATTGAAGCCGTCGTTTATGCCGACGCAGCCGCACGCCACGCCCGCGAGGAGGTGAAACATCTGTCGTTCCGCACTGACGTGCCTGAATGGAACGACGAGGGCACGCGCCATCCTGAAGAAATGGTGCTTATCACTCAGAGCATCAAAGAGGTAAACCAGATAATGGGAACATATGTCGGCATCGTCCGCAGCAATCTGCGACTCGACCGCGCATGGAACCGACTCGACATACTCTATGAAGAGACCGAACCCCTGTTCAAATGCTCAAAAGCCTCGCGCGAAATCTGCGAACTGCGCAACATCATCAACGTCGGCTATCTCATTATGCGACAAGCTAAAGAGCGCAAAGAATCCCGCGGCCTCCACTACACCCTCGACTATCCGCCAACGGCGAAATAATAGTAAGGCAATTTTTGCGTCCGTCTCCGGATGAATAAAACCACGCAGAAACAGAAAAAAGGAATGTACGTCTGAACCTTACGCTCTGACGCCATTGCTATGTATTATTGTAGATAAAGGTGGAATGAACACACAGAGGTTTATGCAAATCTATCTGGGGTTCTGTGTATAGCAATAAATCTAAATAATCGCAGTTTTATTGTTTAATTTAATAATATTTCGTAAATTAGCACCGTCAATTAAACGATTGACAAAGACATACTAATTATTATGAAGCGTTTATCGACGCTCATTTGACAAACTGAAATCTGGAAAATTTCTTATCAAGGTCAAATGTTGCAGTGATAGATGCCTTTCGATTGTGATATATCCCATATCTCCGCGAGGAGATATATTATATTCACATATCTGCGTGAGGCTCTAACTGCTCGTTTCATCTTGAAAGGCATTCCAGAGCCTCAGTTTGTGGGACGGGTAGAAGATACAGACTCTCACGCTCTTATTTTTTTATCTAAAGCCAACGAGGAGAGTCCAGAGGCATAAAATGTATTTATGAAAAGGTTATATTTACTTCTTTTCATTATGGTTACTAGTACCATGTTCGCAAGTGAAGCTATGGCGGCTAAAAAGGTTGCCGTGTACGCAGAAGGCGAAATCTCCAAATCTACCAAATCAATTGTTTGTTCATCGGTCCTTGCACGACTTTCTGGGAATAAAGATTACAAGGCATTTGAAAGAAACTCGTCATTTGTCAACGCTCTTGATAAAGAACAAGACTATCAGACATCTGGAGACCTTCCCGAAAAAGAAATTCGTTCCGTGGGACAACGTTTAGGTGTTGATTATGTCATTGTAGTCCACACCGTAATATCCGCAGACGACCAATGCCATATGTTTGCTAAGTTGATCGACTTGGTATCCGGGGAGATTCTCAAAACAGTGAATCTCAAACGGGAATACACTGGATCGGAGATTATATCCACCATGGCAAATAATCTCGCATATCGTCTTCTTAATAATAAGTCTAAATAAATCTTTGGTATATGCGTACAATATTCATCATGCTATTATTAGCTGTTTCGTTTACGACGGTAGATGGACAAAATAATAATTTCAAACAAAAACTCGCTGTTTACATGATTGGCGATATCGATGAGGCATATAAAAAAGTCATTGGCTCTAAAATGGTTTCGGAGATAGCTGCATCACCAGACTACATTGCCATTGAAAGAACTAATGATTTTCTCAATGCCATTTCCTCGGAACAAGATTACCAAGTTTCTGGAAATGTATCTGACAGTCAAATCGCCAAAATCGGACAGCAATTTGGCGTGAGATATGTTGCGGTGGTAGATGCAAACGAATTGCTCGACGAAATATTCGTGTCTTCTCGCCTTATTGACGTTCAGAGTGCAGTAATAGTTTATTCTTTTGATACTTCATCTCCAGTCCAGAATATGAATCATTTAGTTTCACTCTCGCAGAAAGTTGCGGAAGGTCTTATAATTAAACCAAAAGAAGAAGAAAGGGCAAGGATAAAGTCTGAAGAGGAACGAATTGAGCGCGAAAAGAGAGAACAAATCGAGCGGACCAGAAGGGAAGAACTGGCAGCTAGAGAGGAAGCTGAAAGAAGAGAGCAATTCAAACGCAGTCAGTTACGCAACCAAGCAATCCAGAATCTATTGAATAAATTAGGTGTTTCGACGTTTCAAGTAGCTGGATACATTATAAGAAACGATGTATATGATTTTCGATTTGAGTTTGACGCAGCTAAAGGTAAAGTAGTTATAGCCAATCCAATTCCATACGGTTGGGAGATGGCCGATGAAACAATATTGCGAGCAATATCAAATAATAGACTCAAAAATTTTGACATTCCTGGTCTATATTTCGTTGTGCCGGGAGCATCCCCAGTTAGAGGTTCAAATTATAATCGGTCAAAGGAACTGGGTAACTGGGAAATTCAAGTTTATAGTGGAAGTAATTTATATTATAGAAGACGTATCATAGGGGACACTATTAAACAAAAGGGAAGTAAAATTCCTGTATTTAGCTCAAATTTAAATAGTTTTACAACATTTCTATGTAGACCATTCTTTTCAGAATCTGAAATACAAGCTGAAATTAATAGAATCCAATAAATATCAATATTATTTACAATAGGTTAGCCTTTTATTATACTTTAGTATTTACAATAATATTAAATGTATTTTTCCTACAATGCACTCCAAAAATTGGGTATAATTTTTGGAGTGCATTTCAACTTTATAGCCGTGAATAAACCGCATCAGAGGAATATTACAAGCCACGTTTAGTTGGCGGAACTCTTTGCTTTGGGGTTGGATTGTATCCTATGGCTGCATCTGCTACGCGAGATTTGCCATAGGCTTACATTTACACCCGGCTAAAGCCGAGTCTGTAACTATTGGCAACTGTTTGTTTCGGGCGCACCAGGGTACGCCCCTACTCTTTTGTTACAGGGAGCGCAGGTTTCGGAGTCTATTATGTAGCCGTTGATGGTGAGCCGTTGATAACGCGACTCTACGCCGTCGTGCAATATTGTTAAAATCGCGTAGTTTCGAGAAAAAACAACTTCGGTCATCAGCCTATTCGAGCTATGACACAAATTTCCGGGTGACTTTCCAGCTTTTTAGGAGAGCGGCGAGGATGGCGGCGCAACTGAAAGTGAAAATCAGGTTTAATGCAATCCTCACAACTGCGGGGAGCGACGCAATGTTAAAGAGGTCATATCCCACCATCACAAAGAAAAAGTGACAAAGGTATATGCCGAACGTCAGACCGGCAAGATATGTCAACACTTTTCGAGGTCTGATTGACGAACGTCTGAACCACTCGAATATCGGCCATGTCATAATGAATACGTTGATACCTGTAAACCACCACGCTATTTCCAGATATGAATAATTACCGGGGAAATATTTCTGCAGCAATACATAGCCGCCGAAAGTCAATACAAATCCTGCGGCAAACATAAGGCTACCGATGACCGCCAGTTTGCGGTTGCTCCACGACAGCGGGTATTTTACCATGTAATATGCGAGTAGAATATAACCCATAAACCCCGACATATAGTAAAACGTGCCGTAGACATTCCAATCGCAGCCGCCCCATATATCGAGATTGCCGTAATTACCGGCATAGCCACAAAGGGGAGCGACGATTTTTATAATCGGAATAAAAAGGGTTGCAATCCAAACAATCAGCACTGCGCGTAAATCTTTGCGGCTGGCAGTGGCAAGCCATGCGTTGACAATCGGCATGGCTAAATATAGACCGAGCAGCATATAAAGATACCACAGCGGAGTTGTATCATAGTTAAAGTTGAATATCCAGCTCCACAGGCGATTGACTAATCCTGACCGAGTGTAAGCCGTAAGGTCGACCGCTGGGTTGACCGAGCTTCCGCCGACAGAATTAAAGTAGAAGTAGCAAGCTACAGGTAGCAGCAGAGACCAGAAAATCAGCGCAATCAAAACGCGCGACACTCTTTTCTTGTAAAATCCGCTCAGGCTTACATTATTATTGATTGGGAGCAGAAGCACACCTGACATCATCACGAACAACGGCACACAAGGGCGAACAATGCTGCCGATAGCCGTGCCTGTGAGGAAAAACGAGTAATTCGAGTCAAATGCAGCCGTGAAATGGTCGCAGCAATGGCTGAGTACGACCATCGCACAAGCGACAATGCGGAGAGCGTCGACCCATCCCTCCCGACGGGCTGCCCTGCCGCTCTCTGCTATAGGATTGAACGTTGTTGTAGACATATCAATGCAAAGATAAACAACTCGCCATTATCAGCCAAGTGAAAACGGTTTTGATCCTTTCAAAGGGGGCGGAGGGTACCGGTTTCGGAGTCCATTATGTAGCCTTTGACGGTGATGTCGTGGGTCATAAGGGGATGGTTTCGGATGAGGTCGACAGTTTCGCGGATTGCTTCGTCGGTGTCGTCGAATCCGTGAAGCCAGCTGTCAAGGTCGATGCCACAGTGCTTCATCAGGTTGATATTGCTTTCGGGAATACCGCGTTCTTTCATAAGATGTTGCATCTCTGCGCTGTCCATGCCCTGGACGCCGCAGCCCGTATGACCTATAACCATTATTTCCTCTACGCCAAGCTCATAGACAGCGACAAGCAGGCTACGCATCGTGCTGTCAAAGGGATTGGTAATCGTTGCGCCGGCGTTTTTGATGACTTTCACGTCGCCATTGCGGAAGCCGAGTGCGGCAGGGAGCAGTTCGACAAGACGCGTGTCCATGCAGGTCACAATCGCAATTTTCTTGTTGGGATATTTATCAGTGCGGAAACGCTCGTAGCCTTTCTCTTCTACGAAGCGACGATTATGTTCAAGTATTTCTTTAATCATTGTTTATAATTATTTCTTTCTGATGATAGTCATGCCGTCGCGGATGGGGAGAATGACTTTTTCGACACGGTCGTCGGCAGCAATCATGTCGTTGAATGCGAGAATGCCTTCGGTCTGGGCATCGTGTGCCGAAGGGTCGACCACTTTGCCGTCCCACAGCGTGTTATCGGCGATGATGTAAGCTCCGGGGCGCACCACGGGGAAAACCGCCTCATAATATTCGCAATAGTGGCGTTTGTTGGCGTCGATAAACACCAAATCCCACTCACCCGCAATCTCAGGTATCAGTTGCAGGGCGTCGCCGATATGAAGCGTGATTTTCTCGCCGCCGGGAGCAGAAGCGAACAGTTCGAGCAGTTCGTCTTCCGACTCGTCGTCAATCTCGACAGTGTGAAGTTCACCTCCGGCAGGAATTCCTTCAGCCAGACACAGGGCGGAATAGCCTGTAAACGTGCCGAGTTCAAGGACGCGGCGGGGCGAAATCATCTTCGAAAGCATCGCAAGCAGACGCCCTTGAGTGTGACCCGAGCACATGCGGGCATAGAGCCGCGTCAGATTGGTGCGACGGTACAGCTCGTGGAGATGGTAAGGCTCACGGTCGATATGTGATTCGATATACTCGTCGAGCTCCATTGTCAAATGATATTTCCGTTAAGGACAAGCATCCACATAGCAAGATGGGACAGAACCATAAGAGCCAGAAGTATCCACGTCACATCTCGACGCTGACGCCAGCATATGCGGGCACAGACTCCCGAGGCTATGACATAGAACGGATAGAACCAGACAAACGTGCGCGCCGGACTATCGGGCATTGTCATCGAAAGCATCGTCGGAAACGCGAGAACCGGGAGCATACAGATTATTATGACCACGGTCACCCATGCCGGAACTTTCTGACGACGGGCTGAATTATAATCGCTCATGATTTCTTAGCTTGTTTTTTATTTTTCTTCTGCTCAGTTTTTTCGGCAAGATAAGCCTTGACGGTCTCTTCAATTCCACGCTGAAGGGGGAAGCGGGTCTTGAAACCGAAATCACGGACGGCGTCGGAGACGTCACAATTCCAGTTGCGCTGACGCATGATTTTGAATTTATCGCGGTTGAGAGTCGAAGCCTTCATGCGGGCGACGCCCCACTTCTCTGCAACCACAGACGCAATATAAGCCGTCCATAGCGGCAATTTGACGGGAATCACAAACTTCCTGCCAAGCGTTTGGGCAACTATCTTGCGGAACTCAGCCTGGGTATATGCGCGTTGCTCGCTGATGATATATTTCTTGTGGACGACGCCCGCTGCAAGAGCATCGAACATCGCGTTGACAAGGTCGTCGACATAGATGAAGGTGAGCACCTGTTTGCGATAGCCGACTCCGAAATCCCAGTGAGCATCTATCGACTTAATCATCATCAGATAATCACGCTCGTGGGGACCGTAGACACCTGTCGGTCGGAAAATAATCCAAGGGAAATCAGTCTGAGTCTCAAGGAAAGTCTCGGCTTTGATTTTCGACAGACCGTAGCGGGTGTTCGGATTGGGGACGGTCGACGAGGTCATCGGCGTGTAGCCCTTTTCGTCGGCAGCTCCGAGCGCGCTCAGCGAACTCATGAACAGGAAGCGGGAGGGTACCATATCCTCACGCTGGAGCATCAGCACGAAGTCGCGGACATATAGATAATTGATGCGGTTGAAATCGGTGAAGTTGGCACACTTGGTCGCACCCAAATTCCATATAATATAATCCCACTTTCCGGCTGAGGGAGCGGCATCTTTCAGCGCTTTCGCCATCGCATCGGTGTCGTCATAGTCGAGAACGACAAATTTCAGACGTTCGTCATTGAGGTAGCGGCGGGAGGTTGATTCGCGGACGCCGACCCAAGTGTCATAGCCGCGTTCGAGCGCAGCTTTCGCGATAAAGCCGCCGATAAAGCCGCCGGCACCGATAATAAGAATGCTTTTATCCATTTGTTCAGATTATTTTTTCAATTATCGCCTTACGATAGCATGCCATGGTAAGACGCGCGAATTCGTCGGCAGAGAAACGTTTGACATAATGACGACCTTTTTCAGCATATTTATCATGGAAAATACGGTCGCCGGACATGCGACGGGCATTTTCGACAAATCCGTCGACATCGTCAGGGTCGACATAAACCGCTCCCGGACCGCCAGCCTCTTCAAGGCATGAACCGGTGGCGGCAATGACAGGAGTACCGGTCGACAAAGACTCTATGACCGGAATGCCGAAGCCTTCGTATCGCGAAGTGTAAGACGAAAACTCAGCCATGGCATACAGTGCCGGCAAATCGGCAAAGGGCACATTGTCAAGCCACAGCACTTTGTCTGTCAAGCCGTGAGACGTTATATATGCAGCGACTTCAGCTGCGTAGTCACTCTTACGGTTGCCGACGATGACCAGAGGCAGGTCAAGGCGTTCGAGAGCTTTAACGGCAAGCATCTGATTTTTGCGGCTCTGGACAGTGCCGACACTTATGAAATATCTTTTCGGAAGTCGATATGCAGCTCTGACGCGCTCTTTTTCCTCAAATACCACAGACAGACCGAAACGGGGATCGCAGCCCTGATAGATTATGTCGATTTTGGCGGGGTCAATCTGATAATCCTCGACAAGGTCGTCGCGAGTCTTGCGGCTGATGGCTATGACTCGCGTCGCGTTCTCTGCAGCTCGTCTATATTTATAATCATACATAGCCCGGTCGACAGGCTTATAATCCTCAGGAACACGACGGTAGATAAGGTCATGGATTGTCACTACCGAAGGAAACGCCGCACGGGCGATGTTCAGCGGCAATTCATTGCTAAGACCGTGATAGAGCGAAATATCGTCAGCATTAAGCTGGCGTGTTATTCCGACAGAGCGCCACAAAGAGCCGAAACGTCTGCCGAAAGCAGACGAAGGTCCGCTCAGTTCGACATTGGCGCGCATCAGTAAAGGTTCGAGACGGGGATTTTCGCGAAGCGTCGGCGAATATAGTCTGTAAGTATTTCTCGGAAAACCAATCGACAGGGTGTCAATCACATATCGGCTGTAGTTGCCCAGTCCGGTATTATTAGCCACAGCCCGCTTTCCGTCATATCCAATTATTAATCCTTCCATTATCTGCAAATTTAACCATTACCCCACTAATCACCAAAAACCACGATTTAATTCTTTTACAAATTAGAGACGGTTTGACAAGAGCGACGGTTTTGCAGCAATAATATCAGTCGGAGATAACCGAACGGGGGAAGGGACGGCAGTTGTACTGGGACGCCATTATTTCTCCGTAGGCGCCTGCAGAGCGGATTGCGATAAGGTCTCCGCGGGCGGTCACCGGCAGTTCTACATCTTTTCCAAACACATCGGAAGACTCGCAAACCGGTCCGACCACATCGTAAACTTCGCTCTCGTCGGCTTTCGACGTCAGATTTTCGATTTTGTGATAAGCTCCGTAGAGAGCCGGACGGATAAGGTCATTCATGCCGGCATCGATGATGACGAACTTTTTCACCATGCCTTCTTTGACGAAGACTACACGGCTGACAAGTGTGCCACACTGCGCCACGACTGCACGTCCGAGCTCGAAATGAACAGTTTGATAAGGTTTGAGAGCCAGATGACGCATGAATGTTCCGAAGTAGGCTGCAAAATCAGGGATAGGATGACGGTCGGGGTCGACGTAGTCTATGCCTAATCCTCCTCCGACATTGATGTGGCGGATGATAATCCCTTTTGCTTCTATATCGCTGATGAGAGGATTGATGCGGTCGCATAATCTGACGAAATCATTCATGTCGAGGATTTGCGAGCCAATGTGGAAATGAAGTCCGAACAGCTCGACATTGTTCAGCCGACCTACGAGGTCGACGACTTCATCTATAATCTTTAAGTCGATACCGAACTTGTCTTCTGCCCTGCCGGTAGTGATGTTAGTGTGAGTATGGGCGTCCACGTCGGGATTGACACGCAAGGCTACGCGGGCACACTTGCCTTTCGCAGCTGCCAGTTTGTCGATAACTTCAAGTTCGGGAACCGACTCGACATTGAAGCAAAGGATATCATTATCAAGGGCGATATTTATTTCCTTATCGGTCTTACCGACTCCTGCAAACATGATTTTTTCAGCCGGAAACCCGGCAGCGACCGCCGCCATAATCTCTCCACCCGACACACAGTCAGCCCCCAGACCCGCCTGCGCGATTGTATGAAGAACAGTCGGATTAGTGTTTGCCTTTATAGCGTAGTGAACACGAAAATTCTTGCTGATAGCCGCCCGGTCATTGATTTCACCGAGAGTCGCGCGCAGCAAGTTGAGGTCGTAATAATAGAAAGGAGTGTCGAGTTTATCGAATTTATGTAGCGGAAAATCCATTGCTGTGTAAGAGAATGTAGGAAAAACGACGCAAAGATACGAATAAAATTATAAATGCAGCCTAATCGCAAGTATGATAAGAATTTTTTGCCGAGTCGCGAAAAAATCTGTATGTTTGTAAGCGGACTCAGATTGTGTCTGCCTTAAATCAAATATGATGAAACGTAATATCTTCACCCTTCCGTTGCTGGCAACCGCCGCCACTCTTTCAGGCGCATCACCCGAACGACCGAATATCATATATATAATGTGTGATGATATGGGTTACGGCGATCTCGGATGCTATGGACAACCATATATCTCCACACCTAACATCGACTCGCTCGCAAGACGAGGAATGCGCTTCACCCAGGCTTACGCCGGCAGTCCGGTGAGCGCGCCGTCGCGCGCATCGCTTATGACCGGGCAGCACTCGGGTCACGGTGAGGTACGCGGCAACAAGGAATATTGGCGCAATACGCCGACGGTGAAATACGGCGAAAACGAAGATTTTTCACGTGTAGGACAGCATCCCTACAGCACTGACCGCGAAATTCTGCCGGAAATGATGAAACGCCACGGCTACCGCACGGCAATGTTCGGCAAATGGGCGGGAGGATACGAAGGTTCAGCATCAACGCCCGATAAACGCGGAGTCGATGATTTCTACGGCTATATCTGCCAGTTTCAGGCACATCTCTACTATCCCAACTTCCTCAACCGTTATTACCCTGAAGAGGGTGACACGGCTACCGTGAGAGTGATAATGGAAGAAAACATTAAGTATCCGATGTTCGGCGACGATTATCTGAAGCGTCCTCAGTATTCGGCAGACATGATTCATCAGGAAGCGATGAAATGGCTCGACCGCCAGGACGGCGAGACCCCGTTTTTCGGAATACTGACTTACACCCTACCCCACGCCGAGCTTGTACAGCCCGCCGACTCTCTGCTCAACGGTTACAAAAAGAAATTTTTCGAAGACAAGACCTGGGGCGGACAGAAAGCATCACGCTATAATCCCACAATCCACACCCACGCACAATTCGCAGCGATGATAAGCCGCCTCGACGCTTACGTCGGCGAAATCATGGCAAAGTTGGAAGAAAAGGGATTGGAGGACAACACGATTGTCGTATTCACCAGCGACAACGGTCCTCATGAAGAAGGTGGCGCCGACCCGACATTCTTCGGACGCGATGGCAAACTGCGCGGTCTGAAGCGCTCATGTCACGAGGGTGGAATCCGCGTGCCGTACATCGTTAGCTGGCGCGGACATATTGCAGAAGGAAGCGAGAGCGACCATCAACTGGCATTCTATGATGTCATGCCGACGCTCAAGGACCTGCTCGGAGAAGACTCTCCGCGAGAAGAGGATGGAATTTCTTTTCTGTCCGAACTACTCGGCAAGGGTGAGCAGAAAAAGCATGACTTCCTATACTGGGAGTTCAACGAGACCGACCAGATAGGATTACGGCAGGGCGACTGGAAACTTGTGGTGAAGAAAGGCACTCCGGAGCTATACAATCTCGCGACCGACATCCACGAAGACAACAACATCGCCGCCAAACATCCGGAGAAGGTCAATGCGATGATTGAAATAGTAAGGTCACAGCATGTCGACAATCCTCATTTCAAGGTGACAATCCCCTGACATCAGGGTAAAATGCCGCGTCGGATTGCCTCCATGACATTGGATGGCGGTCGCTCGTTGCGCAGTTCCTCCGCCATGAAGCGGAAGTATGGCGCAGAGTGGTCAAAGAATTGGCGATACCCTTCGCAAAGATAATTAAGACCGGCTTCGCCATCGGCTGTAATGGCGAAACGGTTGCGGGGGCATTCACCGTGACATAGCGAAAGATGGCGGCAAGCACGGCATTGCTGGGGAAGAGACTGTGACTTTGCTTGACCGAAAGCTATCTGACGGGGACTGTACATCAGTTCTACGGCAGACGACGAATGAATATTTCCGAGATAATATTCGGGGAAAACGAAGTGGTCGCAGGAATAGACATCGCCGTTATGCTCCATGACTCCTGCATGCCCGCAATTTTTAGCGAGAGTGCATAATCCGGGTTCGACGCCCATATAGTTTGCAAGGGTCGCATCGAAAATCTGAACGAAAACGCGACCTACATCCTCGCGCACCCATAAATCGAAAATCCGGCATAGAAAATCGCCCCACTGCCGGGGTGTCACCGAAAAGGGTGCGAGCGTTCCTTCAGCCGCAACATGTGCCAACGCTCCGGAGTCACGGAGTCGTTCGACGACAGGGGTAAACTGAATGTACTGACAATCTATCTCCTTGAAAAAATTATAGAAATCATCGGGAAAGTCGGCATTATAGTCATTGATCACAGCCAGAGCGTTCCATTCGACGCCATAACGTTGCAACATGCGTATGCCTCGCATTACTTTCATGAACGAGGGGCGATGGTCGCGCGTGCGACGATATTCGTCATGGAATTCCTGCGGACCGTCAATCGAAACACCCACGAGCCAATCGTTGTCGCGTAGGAAACGGCACCACTCCTCTGTCAGCAGCGTTCCGTTTGTCTGAAGACAATTCTCGATGTGGCGACCTCCGGCATAACGACGCTGCAAATCCATAGCCTTTCTGTAGAAATCGAGAGGTCTCATCATCGCCTCTCCTCCATGCCAAGTAAATTGAACCGACGGAAGCGACTGTGACTCAATGTAGGTGCGGATATATCGTTCGAGTGTGGCATCAGACATATTTTTCGCGCCTCTATTCTCGAAAAGTCCGTTTTTTTCGAGGTAATAACAGTATTCGCAAGCGAGATTACACCCGGGACCGGCAGGTTTTGCCATTATATAGACCGGATAGCCGAAAGGGGTCGGATAAAATGACTGTTCATTCATTGTCAACTGACAAGTTTGGATTATTGCGGAATGCGGAGGGCGACATGCCAGTGCGTTCGCGGAAGAATGTGCTGAAGTAACGTTGCGAACTGAAACCCAACGCCTCGGATATGTCGCTTATTGAAAGTGTATTGTCGCGTAGCAGTTCCTTCGCACGGCGCAGACGATAGTCCGAGATATACGAACCTATGGATTGACCGGTCACTTCCTTGAATTTAGCATAAAGAGCAGAACGGCTGAAAGCCATCATTTCCACTATTGTTTCGACACTGAACGCCGGATTTGACAGGTTTTCTGCGATTATCTTATTAACTTTCAAGAGGAAAGACTCATCGACATTTGACAATTGCTTCGCTCCTGTCGCGGGCGCATGCTGCGAACTGTAACGCTGCTTTATCACCGAACGGGAGTGAAGTATGTTGCGGCAGCGCGTAAGCAACACGTTTAAGTCGAATGGTTTGGAAATATATGAATCAGCTCCGGCGCCGTATGCATCAGCAATCTGCGGATCATCTTTCAGTGCGGTAAGCAATATGACGGGAATATGGCTCGTTTCCGGAGATTTCTTTAAGGTCTGACATAAGTCAAGACCGCTCATGACGGGCAGCATAAGTGAGGAAATGACAATGTCGGGCTGATATTGTCTCACCAGCATCAATGCATCTTTACCATTGAAGGCATGAAGTACTTTGCCGAAATGAACGGAAAGTTGGTCGGCGATGAATATCGCGAGGTCATTATCAGCTTCGACGACAACAGCCGTCAGTGCCGAGGTGTCGACGTCAGCCACGATAGCCTCTCCTCCGGTTTTCGGAATCTCAAGCTCACTGCGGCGACGTGAGATGTATTTCTCGACATCATGCGACGGAGCTGCCGGAAACTCGAACCACACGGTTATACCGGTGTCACCGGCATTGTTTTCGACTCCGGTATTACCGTCCATCATATCAATTATATTGCGTACATACGCAAAGCCGAGACTATTACCGAATTTTGAATTGTCGTCATGAAAATATTTCGAGAACAGACCTTCAAGAGTATCATTGTCAAGATGCTCTCCGGAGTCTGACACAGAAACGCGGATGAAATTTCCATGGAGTTCGGTCCGGATTTCTATTACGGCATTGTCTGACGACCGTTCGATGGCATTACGAATCAGAGTCTCGATGACCGCACGGAGACGGTCGCGGTCGTATAACGCGGGAAACATCTCCTGCGAACGTGTGTGACGGCAAGAGATATGCTTAATGTCAAGTTCATGTTTCAGAGTGGCTATCACTTCCGAAACCGAACGATTGATATCATGAGTCGAAAGCTGGGAATCATCCTTAATATCAGTCACACGATGGAGCTGAAGAGCCATATCAATCGAGTCACGCATCTTTTTCGTGTTGCGGTAAATCATTTCGAGAGCCGGAACAATCTCAACTTCTTTCCCGTCATGGAGCTGCTCGATAAGAAGTTTCACGGGAGCATATATCAAGGTCAGGGGCGTGCGGAGAGCATAGTTTGTGTTGACGAAGAACGACAGTTCTTTTTCGAGAGTGTTGCGGCGGTATGTGTCAAGACGGGCGGCAAGACGGGCTTTCCGCCTGTGATAGACCCTTATCCACAGGCCGCCCAGAACTGCAACCAACAGTAATCCAACGGCTAACCATAAAAACGGAGACATCCACCACAAACTCATAACATCCACTGTAACAAGATGATAGGGGGGGTCAATCCAGCTGCCGTCAGGTCTCATGGCACTGACGGATATATCATATTTTTTTCCACTTTCGAGAAAATTGAGGTCGACAGTTCTCGCGAAGGTCTCTATCATCTTTGTCTCACCGGGGTGACTGATGTAGTAACGGAATTTATGACGATGATGCGAGTTAGTGCCGTTGTCGATTACCGAGAGCGTCACGAAGGAGTGTTTGGCAGGAACTGTCAGGGCACCGTCGGTGATTGACGCGCCTGAGTCGATACCGTCGATTTTTATCTCCGCAAGATTAATAGCCGGATCATTCTGAACACTGAGCAAATCGTCGACTTCATCGGGATGGATGCGCAGCAGTCCATATATTCCTCCGAAAAGCAAGCAGTTGTCATGGAATAATGTGGCATTTGGTAGATATTCATTGGGCGTAACACCGTCATTGACATCAAAACCCACTATGTTGCCGGTCGTACGGTCTTTTAGATAAATAGCACGTGTGGTGGCGATATAAAGACGTGCATCACCATCGCAGGCGAGTGCCGACACACGTTCATTGATATCCGACATTGCTGACATTTCGCCCGATACTGTATCAAACGCCTTGATACCGCGGTCGGTAGCAACAAAAATCGTATGTGCGCCATCGAAAACAGCGCAGTTTATGCGTTCTCCGCGCGGGAGTCTGAACAGGCAGCTGTGAGCATCAGTCACAGGGTCATACTCGGTGACATAATTTGTTCCGTAGCAGAGCAATCTGCCATCGCGATTGAAAAACGGCAGAAGCGAACCTGTGAGTCCCTGAGGCTGCTCGCTCTCTCCGGTGATTGTTCTCGTCGCAGGGTCATAGAGAGAAATTCGGTCGCTTACAAGAGCGATTACATTATCAGCAAGCCGGCGTGTATGTATGCCGAGAGCCTGATTGCCGATGCGCTGTCTGAGGCGTTCGAGGTCGGCTGGAGCCGGGGTGATTTTCCCCGTCTTCTTATCCATCAGAAAAAATCCTTTGTCAAAAGTCGTGACGAGGAGGGTGGCATTGTCGTGACCCACCAGGTCTATGACTTTCAGCCCCGACGTGGTTGCTACCGGAGTCAGGGTCTCATCATCGAGGTTGTAACGTATGACACCGTTCCCGTCGTCACCGAGCCATATTATATCATCGGCTTCATCAATCCATGCCGAGGTTATAGCCGAAAGAGAATGACGGCTGCTGTGAAATGTGTGCATGGCGACCGGTAGCACGGATGCAGCTCCATCGCGTACGGTTCCCGCGAAAAGATTATTGTGGTCATCAGTGTAGAGGGTCGTCACTGACGCTATTTGTCCGGAGTTAGTGCGCGCCGGACTCCGCTCAAGAGTTTCAGTATCGGGATGAAATATGGCGACCCCTCCGCCGTCGGTCGCAAACCAGATATTGTTGTCATACTCGGCTATGTCAAGCACTATGTCGCTCGGCAACTCGCTGCTGGAAGATGTAAAATCAAAAATCTGCGAGCCTGCGCGGTCATATGCCTTCACACCCTGACCGTAAGGCGACATCCACAGTGTGCCGCGCGAGTCTATGCAGGCAGACATTATATTCTTACTGTCGACTCCGGCGAGCCTCGAAATCGATGCACGTGTACGGTCGAACAGCCACAGACCGTCCCACCGCGTCACAAGTACATAGAAATTATTTCCGCGGCTTATTATATCGGTGTAAAAATAAGACGAGCCTCCGCGGGTCTGCAAGGGGGCGATAGCTCCCGAATTGTAATCATAGTAATAAATCACGCCGGCACTGCCCATAAGCAGACCGTCACCCTCTTCGTGAAACGAGCGGGCATTAATGGGAGTGCCATCGATTGTGATTCGTTCGAAAGTCCTGCCGTCGCGACTCACCGCTACACCTGACTCGCCTGCGACCCATATGTTGCCTCGGCTGTCGGTGAAAAGCGCACGTATTGAATTATCAGGAATTGTCTTCGCATTGTCAGGGTCATGATAGAAGTTGACGACGTTTTCAAAATCGTAACGGTTGAGACCGAAGCGTGTGCCAATCCAGATGAAACCGCGATTGTCGCGTGTGATAGCCGTAACGTTGCTGTGCGACAGACCTGCGTCAAGAGAAATGTTGCGCCACAGATATTCTGCCGCCTGAGTCAAAAAGGCGAACGCCACAAGTACGACAGCGGCGAGCGAACGCTTACTCATTTGATTTTATCAAGATTGATTCGTGAAAACCACAGTCGCAGACCTCCTAACGAGGACGCTTCCTCTGTCAGAACACCGATTGTCGAACCGTCAATCTGCGTCAATGCCGAATAAGCACTGTGAACCGGACACATTTCCACTATTTTCGACCAGGTCGCTCCGTTGTCGGTCGATTTGAAGAGCGATATATTCGTGCGGTTTTTCGCATGGTTGGGAATACTGTGGATAAGCGAGCCGTCGGGCATCAGCATTATATCTCCGTTGCAGTTCGGGTCGGGGAGAGTCGAAACCGTTGACGGCTCAGACCAAGTCAGTCCCCGGTCATGGCTCACGGCGAACTTGCGGTTGACTTTGTCGCGGTTGCGGATACTCATCAGCAGCGAGCCATCGGGAAGTTCGACAAGCTTCGACTCGTCGGCATTTTTGTCTACACAGACCGGTAGCGCCGACCATGTATGCCCGCCGTCAGTACTGCGGCACGCATAACAGTTTAAGTTTGTCCATTTCTTTATTTCAGGTCGCACTATAAGCACAAACCACATGTCACCGAGCGAGTCGGTCAGAATCCTGCCCGACGTGGCGAATGCACTGACAGCCGTCACAGGCGCCTCGCCTTCGGTCTGAGAGAAAAGTGAAGGAGTTATGTCGACCGGCGCGCTCCATGTCCTGCCGTCATCAGAACTCCGTAATACATTAATATAAGGGTGATCGCCGATTACCGACTCCCACAGACCGTTGCCGTGGGTGACGACACAGACCAAATCGCCAGATTTCGGGTCGTAGCCGAGGGCAGGGTCTCCGTAACCACCTCCGTCGTCATGGACAACGACTTCATAAACCGGACTCCATGTATAGCCTCCGTCGGAAGATGTGCGGCAAACGACATCAATCCTTCCCGGCAAATCCTTGTTAGAATCAAGACGTCGGTCTGCAACGGCGACGATTGTGCCGTCAGCTGTCGTTGCAAGCGCAGGAATACGGTAATTCTTCGATATGCCGTCGCCTCCCGAAAAAAGCATTGTCCGTGTTTCGAAACAGCTGTCAAGAAAAGCCGCCTGCGATAATGCCGGGATACAGGCAGTAAAACTTGCCGACAACAAGATAACGAGACGCGCTGAAAAGAATTTGTATTTATTCATGTTGATTTATGGTTGATTTATCGGTCGGAACAGCTTTCAAAGCGGATTTCCGGATTAAATTAAACAAAAACAGACATTGTACGAAATTGTCCGAAGTAATTTTTAGCAACGCTATCAGCCTAACTCTGACTGCAATGCGAATTTACAAAATAAATCGGGTGCGCAATGTTCAAAAAAGCTCCAAATTGAGCAAAAATCATTTTTCAACGCAATTGTTGGACAAATTTAGATATTATTTGTAAAAAATCGAACATCGCATAATTATTTCTAAACATAATTTTGCATCGCATTCGAGGCAGTTCACATATAATCAGATGCGCGCTCGCCCTCCCCGACCTAAATTCAAAAACGTCTAACAAACAAATAACAACAAAACTATTTACAAACCTTAATTAAATCAACATGAAGAAAACTTTACTTCTTTTAAGTGCAGCCGTTCTCGGCTTCTCTGCTATGGCGGAAGATGTGGATATCACTCCGTCTAACTACTATTTCAACAATTGCGAAAAACTCCCCTTCGACGAACAGACTTATGCAGGCTCGAACCTTGAAATAAAGAGCTGGGATCAAGTCAATGGAGCTGAAAAATGGGATAACGGTCTCATAAACATGGTGATTTTCAACCGAAATGACGGTAACTCAAAAAATCTCACCTCTGGCATCCAGCTTGTAAACCTCGGTGGTGAAGTAGGCAAAGTTTTCTGCTATGCTCATAACGGCACCGACGTAAACGATGTTCTCCTTGAAAAAACAGGTTATGATTACGGAATCGTACCCGGTCTTTCTGGCGGTCCATTCTTTAAGATGAACTTCTTCCTTCACCCAGACAACACTCCTACTGCTGCTCCTGCTGAAGAAGAACCCACAGCAGACAACGCTAACATAAGAGTAAAAGTTGTCTACAATCTTTACTCTAAAAATTTGAGCAAAGAAAAAGCAAAACCCATGATTAAGGTCGCTTATGTCAAGGGTGACCAGGGTAACTCACTTGGCGGAGCTGTAGAAAATGCAGCAGCTCTTCCTTTTGAACCCTGCTTTGATTATGACGAAGATGAAGAAGAAGATATCTATAATCCTTCAATGTGGAAAACTTACGAATTCGTAGTTTCTTGCCCTGCTGACGACGAAGATGGCATCACATACAAGCCTGTTTACCTGAACTGCGAATTCAACAACTGGCTTGACGGCGGTTCTACCCTCTTCATCAAGGAAATCACCTTCCACAAGACTCAGGACGAAACCACTTATGGTGAACGCAAACGCGAAAATCTCGTTTTGGCAATGGGCGACCCCACCAAGACTACCGGTATCAATGATGTCGTTACTGAAGAAGCCAGCGTAAACGTTAACGGTAACACCGTAACATTCAGCGCACCTGCAATGGTTTACAATCTCACCGGCGCACAGGTTGCCGCAGGAACAGAAGCTACACTTGCCAAGGGCATCTATGTTGCCCGCATCGGCGAAAAGGCTGTCAAGTTCGCTATCAAATAAGCAAGCATAAGATTTTTATTGAATAGGTTATAATTCCGTGACGCTCAATCCGGGGCGTCGCGGAATTATTAAGCATCCATTACATCTCTCCGCCTTATTATCAACTAAATACCAAAAACTAATCCCTATGCGAAAAGAGCTTTTGCTCGCCTTGGCACTATGCGCAGGCTCTATAGGCAGCGCCTACGGCGTAGCTACAAACTACGACCTCACGCTTGCGGGCGACGCACGCGTGACATGTGACCGTCTTACAAAACTCGACGGTGCTCAGAATTACACAATACAGCTATGGTTCAACCCAACCGTCTGGACCGAAGGAGCAACTTTACTGTCGGCTGCCGACAGCTGGAGCGTCTCATTAGGCAAAGAAGGAACAATCGTGGCAAAGGTCGGCAATAACACTGCTGAAATAAAGTCAGGTAATATGGCTCATGGAAAATGGGCTCAACTTACAATCGTTACTGACGGAGACAAAACCACTGTTCTCGTCAACGGTAACACAACCGACGTCAACTCTCTCGGCGCAATGCCCGCCAAATGCGGCGAATTCACTATCGGCGGCAGGTATGAAGGACGAATTGATGAAGTGAGAATCTGGAATACCGCACTCAACGATGAATTCAACTATTTTATCAAGAATACCCTTAACCGCTGGTGCCCGGAGCGCGAGGCATTAGTGGCATATTATAAATTCGACCACAAGGACTGCCCGAATATCGTAGAGCAGACCGCTATATGGGACGAAAATACGACGGAAGCCAATAATCACGGTGTCATAACCGGCACGGCAAGTCTTAATGCCAGCGACAACATCGCCATGAAATACCGTATCAACGGTGCTTACACCGCAAATGAACGCTTCTACGACCGCGCCATTCCCAAAAACCAGTATCTTCTCAGCAATGACCTTATCATACTCGGCATCGAGAGTAACAACGACGGACATCTAAATTACGCTACTCCCAATAATCATGCGACAGCTAACGGGGAGGTAAAGATGCTTGCCGAATTCGAAGGTCGTAAAGGCGTCGCATCATTTGACGGAAACTCATGGCTTGACTGCGGCACTGAAACCCTTAATGTGTCCAACAACATTTACACTGCCGAGACATGGTTCTACATAGACGAGTGGACTGAAGGTGCCATTATATTCGCAAAAGAAACCGCCGACGGCAAGAACGGCATATCGATGCGCCTCGGCAACCCTGACAACAAATCTATTGACGTGATTGTGGACGGTAACCGCTACAGAGTCATAAATGCAATTGAAGCGAAAAAATGGCATCATATAGCAATCTGGCCATCTGGAAGTCCGAGCGACGTGCGTTATAATTTTACCTTCATAATCGACGGAGAGCTTAAGCCGGCACGTAAGAGTGAGTCAAGTCAAGAACTTGTTCAGGTTCCCACCGGAAACAGCGGAGAGAAAATGATACTGGGTAAAGGGTTCAAAGGAAAACTTGATGAAACTGCATTCTGGTTGTATAACGCTTTCAATGCCGACAATATCAAATCGCATATGAACAAGGGACTATGGATGCCCGGTTTCGACGTAATCCAGACTGCCGGAATAATGATGAAGGCCCACGCAGCATACCTCTACGACAAAGCTGACCGAATCGGCTATGACAGTTACTCTCAGGACCATTGGCGCGACATAATGCTTACCGCATATGAGGGTATGGAAGGTTATGAAGTGCGTATTTCCGTAAAGAGTCACAGCGGCTGGGAAAATACCATCGCTGATGCGGCTAAACGCAAGATTTTCGCTGCCGATCTGGCAAAACTCTCAGAAGGCTACGACGGTGTGGAACTCGACCTTGAATGGCTCTACGGACCTCAGACTACTCTGGGACTTCTTGCTGAAGAAATCCGTAATGCCCTTCCCGAAGGGAAATCATTCAATATCTCCTGTCACAATGTCGCATACAGCTTCCCCAAAGACAAGATGCAGTATGTCGACGGCTTCACATTCCAGCAATACGGACCTCAGAACGAACACAGCAGATACAGTCACTTCGTTGATATGTGTGATGCATTCGTAAAATACGGTTTTGAACCGTCTAAAATCATAACATCTTACGCTACTACGACCTCAAAAGGATATCAGGATGGTACTCCTAAAGTTGACATAAAAGGTGTCCGTAATGACTTTTTCGATGAAGATTACGTTCCCGATGAGGAATTGGATTCAAAAGAAATCAACGGATATACATACTATTACGACGGCCCGCTTCAGACATATAAACGAGCCCGTCATACGGTCGACAACGATTTCGGCGGTATCTTCTACTGGGACATGGGCAACGACGTTCCTTTCGACCATAAATACAATATGGCTAAATGGTGTGCCTACGGTCTCAACTCAAACGTCGAACCACGTGTGACAGAAGTACCCGTCATTCGTACAACAGGCATCGAGGATATCGCCTGTAACAAACGCGGTGAAATCTCTATAAAAGTCGAAGGAGATTGTGTTTCGGCAGCAGGAGCTTCCTCCATCACCGTTTACACGCTTTCCGGCATCGCTGTAGTTGCGGCAAACGACGGAAAGGCAGACATCAGCTCTCTTGCTCCGGGCATATATATCGCCAAAGCTATCACTGCAGACGGTAGCCATTCAACTCTGAAACTTACAAAATAACCCTAAAACAAATACCTATTAAATGAAACAACTGTTCTATTTATCGGCGCTTGGTCTCGCAATGGCAGCCATTGCGTCTTGCGACAACGACCCGACAAATCCGGGCGACTTCAACGTAAAATCAGAACTTGAAATCGCTCAGCTTCGCTCAAGGGTCACCGGGGAGTCTTATCCTCTGACAGTAGCACGGAGCATCGACTCAACCTACCGCTATTCCTATAATGTATATGACACATTGAAAGATGCGAGCGGTGAAGCCATTCTTGATAAAGACGGCAAACTCCAGATTACAACCACCGTCGACTATTATTTCAGTCATATCACTGCAAAATATGTCGAATTTGAGAGAATCACACTTCCGTCTTATGTCGACGTTGAACTTGACACCTTCGACCTCGAAGTAAACTCAAACGCCAAATGGCTTGCTCCAAAAATCAAAGAAGATGTGAACTGGTATAACGTCATCAGCACCACAACGGGCGGCGGCGACGGCACACTGTCGTTTACAATCAAACAATTCTCGGGAACGACTTCAAAAAATATCGTCAACCAGATTATGCTGACTGCCGACAGTGCTCTGATGTACCGTATTCAGTTAGGTCACACAGGCCTGAAATATACCGGCGAATAACCTAATTACTAACCAAGAATAACACTGCAATGAAAAGATATATCATAGCATTATTTTCAATGCTGGCAGCGCTTGTGACAATGGCTCAGGTGACTGTCACCGGCACCGTCTACGAGCCCACCGGCGATACTGCAATCGGTGCATCAGTTTATGAAAAGGGTAAAGACGGCAAAGGTGTCGTCACCGACATAGACGGCAACTTCACACTCAAAGTCAGCTCGGATAAAGCGACTATCATCGTCTCTTACATCGGTCTTGAGACTCAGGAAATCGCGCTCGACGGACGCAACCATGTCGACGTTCATCTTAAAGAAGCTCCAAACGTTCTTAACGAAGTCGTGGTCGTAGGTTACGGCACGCAGAAAAAAATCAATGCCACAGGCGCAGTAAAGACTATCGACAACGAAGTCCTCGAAAGCCGTCCTATCAGCAATGCTGTTCAAGGTCTTCAAGGTGCAGTCGCCGGTCTTAATATCACCAACGACGCCGGTGGTGCTCCCGGAGCTGAAATGAACATCAACATCCGTGGTATCGGTTCAATCGGCGACGGTTCTGACTCGAACCCGCTCGTACTTATCGACGGCATGGAAGGTGACCTCAGCACTATCAACCCCAACGATATCGAAAGCATCTCTGTCCTCAAGGACGGTGCTTCGGCAGCCATCTACGGTTCGCGTGCTCCGTTCGGTGTAATCCTCGTGACCACCAAAAGCGGTGAAATGGGAACCCGTGTCAATTACACCGGTAACGTCCGTTTCCAGCAGCCTATCAACGTGCCCAAGATGGTTGACTCATACACTATGGCTCTCATGGTGAATGATGCATGGACCAATGCCGGAGGCGGTGCTCAGTTCGGCAAGGCTGCCCTTGAAAGGCTCCTCGCATATCAGCGCGGCGAACTCCCTTATGCAACCGAAGCTCAGAGCGATTTGCAGTGGAAAGGAACTTACGCAAGCTGGGGCAACACTGACTGGTATTCAGAATATATCAAGAAAGTCGCTGTTTCTCAGGAACACAACGCGACCGTATCAGGCGGTAACCAGAAGACAAAATACTACTTCTCGGGCAACTACCTTGATCAGGCTGGTATTTTCCGTCATGCCGACGAAAAATACAAACGTCTCGCTCTTTCGGGTCGCGTGAACGTGAAATTCAACGACTACGTGCAGTTCACATGGACCAGCCGTATCATCGCTACAGAAAACAATAAGCCTTCTCTTCTCAATAACCTCTTCTTCCACAACCTCGGTCGCCGCTATGCAACCGAACCCGTATATCTCCCCAACGGCGAATATCATCCCAACTCTCTTATACAGCCGATGGAAGAAGGCGGTCGTGTGAAAGACAAAACCCAGCAGTTCTACAACCAGGCTAACCTCGTCATCGAGCCTATCAAAGACTGGCAAATCCACGCAGAACTCAACTCCCGCATCGAACACAATCCCTACACCCGTCAGTTCAATCCGGTTTATGTAACGGCTCCTGACGGCTCACGTCAACCAATTTCTTTCGGTGATACCGGTAGACACAAAATTGACAATAATAACGGTACATTCAATGTACAGCCCGAACTTGAAGAAGCTTACTATGAAAAGGCTAACCGCTCTATCAACTTCTTCTCTACCAACTTCTACACAGACTATAAGCTGACCTTCAACGACAAACACAACTTCAAATTCATGGTCGGTATGCAGACAGAACGTTATCACCGCAACTATGACCGCGTAGCTTCAACCAACATCGTGCTTCCCGACCGTCCGTTCTTCCCCTCAGAAATCGGTGGCGAAAGCACCATGATTTCAGAAGTCAACGAAGAGTGGTCGACAGTCGGCGTATTCGGTCGCGTCAACTACAACTTCGATGACCGCTATATGCTTGAAGTCAATATGCGCGGTGACGGTGCTTCACGTTTCCCGAAAAACCAGCGTTGGGGCTACTTCCCCGCTGTTTCAATCGGCTGGAACATCGCCCAGGAAAAATTCTGGGAAAGCCTGACAACCGTCTGCAACTATCTGAAACTCCGTGGTAGCTACAGCGAACTCGGCAACCAGAACACCACTTCGTTCTATCCCTACTACGAAAAAATGGCAACCAACGCCGGTCAGGTCGTTATCGGAGGTCAGCAGGTTACCATCCTTCCCGCATACACTCCTTTCTCAAGCAGCCTTACCTGGGAAAAAATCGAGAACGTCGGCGCAGGTATCGACTTCGGTTTCCTCAACTCACGTCTGACCGGTGCGTTCGACTGGTATCAGCGCACGACCAAAGACATGGTAGGTCCCGCACTCTCGCTCCCCGGTGTATTCGGTGCGAAAGCACCTAAGACCAACAACGCCGAACTCCGCACACGCGGTTGGGAATTCGAACTCGCATGGCGCGACCGCATCGGCAAAGACTTCAGTTACAGCATCAGCGGCTCTATCTCCGACTATAAAAGCGTCGTTACTAAATACCAGAGCTCCGACAACAAAATCACAGGTTGGTATCAGGGTAAAAACTACGGTGAAATCTGGGGTTATGAAGTCGTAGGCATCGCCAAGAGCGACCGCGAAATGGCTCAATATCTCGCTCAGCACTCACAAACAGCAATCGGCTCGAAATGGGGCGGCGGTGACTTGATGTACAAGAACCAGGACAACGACCCCGCCATCAACAAGGGCGCACAGACCGTAGATGACCATGGTGACCTCGTGGTAATCGGTAACACCACTCCCCGCTACGCATACAGCTTCACTCTCGAGGCTAAATGGAAATTCATCGATTTCCGCGCATATTTCCAGGGCATTGGAAAACGCGACTACTTCATCGGCGATGGCAACACTTGTACTGCTACGTTCGCCGGATATGGCGGTCGTCCGTGGCAGACAACACTCTTCTATGACCACCTCGATTACTTCCGCTATGCCGGCAGTGAACTCGGTGCAAACTATGAAGACCCCTACTTCGGTCGTCTGCGTACTGACGGTAACAACGTACAATACTGTGACCGCTTCCTTCAGGATGCTTCATATCTCCGTCTGAAGAACCTCACAATCGGTTTCAGCCTCCCAGAGACAACAAAAATTTCACGCTACGTGCAGAAAGCCCGTCTCTACTTCTCTGCTGAAAACCTCTTCACCCATTCCAAAATCAAGACCTTCGACCCTGAAGCTCTCGACAGCAACGGCGATTGGGGTGCCGGAAAGTGTTATCCTCAGTACCGCACATTCTCTATCGGTCTTGAACTCACATTCTAATTACTTAACCTCGAATTTCAACGATGAAAAAATATATTGCATTAGCAGTCGCAGCCGTTTCGCTCGCATCATGCAACGACTTCCTTGACCGTCAGCCTCTCGACTTCGGTGACCAGACGGCATATTTCAGATCTCCCGAGGATTTCGCTATGTCGTGCAACCAGTTCTATGAATATCTGCCCAAGAACAACGACTACTATGTCGGCACCTACAATATAGATGTCAACAGCGACAACCAGTCAACAGTCGGAGCACAAAGTCTTTTCTATAGAGGAGAAAAGAAAACGGTAGACAAAACCAATTCCGAATGGAATTTTGAACACCTCCGCTCTATCAATTTCTTTATCAACACTGCAGAAGGTGCTATGGCATCAGGTCATGCTCAGGGTTCTGAAGAAAATCTTAATCATTATATCGGTGAAGGTTACTTCTTCCGTGCATACGAACATTTCCGTCTGCTCAGAAACTTCGGCGACGCTCCCATCCTGACCGAAATGCTTCCCGATAATCAGGCTGTACTTGCAGACAAAAGCAAACGCTACCCCCGCAACGAAGTCGCACGCTTTATCCTCGAAGACCTCGACAAGGCAGCATCGATGCTGAAGGAAACAGCTCCCGAAAGCGGTCGTGTGACCCGCGACGCAGCTCTCGCACTCAAAGCACGCGTGGCTCTCTACGAAGCAACTTGGGAAAAATATCACGCAGGCACTTGCTTCGTGCCGGGCAACAGCAAGTGGGTTGGTGCTAAAATGTGGTCGGACTTCGCTTTCAAGGCAGGTTCAGCCGATGCTGAAATCAACTTCTTCCTCGACGAGGCAATGAAAGCTGCCAAAGAAGCCGCTGACAATCATCCTCTCAACGATGACTATCAGTCACTGTTCAACAACTGGGAGAAACCTTTCGGCGATAAGGACGAAGTCATCCTTGCACGCTATTATAAAGCAGGTGTCCTGATGCACAACAGCACCTCTCACCTTAATTCTGGTGGTAACTGCGGCGCAACCCGCGCACTCGTCAACAGCTACGTGATGGCAAACGGTCTTCCAATCTACGCTGACGCCAACTATAAAGGCGATACTGAAAGCTACTACGAATTCCAGGACCGCGACGGCCGTCTGACTGCTTCAATCCGTCCCTGCGGTCGCGTCATCAATCCCGTTGAAGTCGACGGTAAAATCAAAAATGACACTATCTATTTCTATCGTCCGAACCTGCTGGGTTCAGGTCAGCAGAGATCAAGCACCGGTTATGACTTGTTGAAATGGGTTACAACTAACGATGTAAGCCAGGCTGTTCAGAGCGGTAACACCTCTGCTGTGCCCCTCTTCCGCTCGGCTGAATGCTACCTTGTCTACATGGAAGCATCATATCTGCGCAACAACCGCATCGATGACACTGCCGACAAATACTGGCGTGCCCTCCGTAAACGTGCAGGCGTCGAAGAAGACTACAACAAGACTATCGCCGCTACCGACCTTACTAAAGAAAACGACCTCGCCGTGTGGTCAAAAGGTCAGATGATTGACCCGACTCTTTATAACATCCGTCGCGAACGTCGTTGTGAATTCTTCGCCGAAGGCATGCGCCTTGATGACCTCAAACGCTGGCGCGCGCTCGACAAAATGGTCAACTATCAGCCTGAAGGCATAAATCTCTGGGAAAAGCAATACGAAATCTGGGGTGCCTCAATCGAGAACAGCACTGCCGTTTCTCAGCCTGGCGTATCTAACTATATCCGCCCGCTCCAGAGCTCTGCTACATCTGTCGCATACGACGGCTACAACTTCCCGAAACAGCACTACCTCGAGCCCATTCCTCTGGAAGACTTCAATCTGACAGGTGGTTACGGACAATCGACCATCTATCAGAATCCCGGATGGCCCGACAGAATCGACGGTACGGCTGACTACAGCTACGACTGCGACTAATTCAACTCTCTGTTACCGTCAGAGCCTAATCGGTTCTGACGGTAACTCTTAATCTTTCTGCAACTTCTCCCTTGTAATCAACCTTATAATTATCTTCTGCCTATCTCCGAACCATGACTAAGCAATATAGCAAAGCCATAATATATACTACCCTTTCTTCGGCTGCGGCTGCCGCATGTGTGCTTGCCAACCAGTCCTGCGTCAAAGCAAAAGCTGCTGGCATACAGCAGAAACCGCTCAACATCGTCTACATTATGACCGATGACCATACGGCACAGATGATGAGCTGCTATGACAAACGTTTTGCCAACACGCCCAATCTTGACCGCATTGCAAACGACGGCGTGCGTTTCACCAACAGTTTTGTCGCCAATTCTCTGTCCGGACCCAGCCGAGCATGCATGCTAACCGGTAAACACAGCCACAAAAACGGCTTTACCGACAATACAACCTGCGTTTTCGACAGTTCTCAACCGACATTCCCAAAATATCTCCAGGAAGCGGGCTATCAGACCGCCCTTTTCGGCAAATGGCATCTTGAAAGCCTTCCGCAAGGCTTCGACCGTTGGGAAATCGTCCCCGGTCAAGGAGACTATTACAATCCTGACTTTATCGTTGAATCAGGCGATACCGTTCAGGTCCACGGCTATCTCACCGACCTCATAACCGACAAGAGTCTCGACTGGCTCGAAAACGAGCGTGACAAGTCGAAACCATTCTGTCTCCTCATCCATCATAAGGCAATCCACCGCAACTGGCTTGCCGACACCGCACATCTAACCCTTTTCGAGGATAAGGTGTTCGAACTTCCCGAGAACTACTACGACGACTACAGCGGTCGCAAAGCTGCCGCCGAACAGGAGATGAGCATCATCGAAGACATGGATCTCATCTATGACCTGAAGATGAACCGCGCTGACAAAGACAGTCGTCTTAAAGCCCGCTATGAGTCTTATGTAGGCAGGATGGACTCCGCTCAGCGCGCCGCCTGGGATGCGTTCTACGACCCCATCACCGAAGATTTCTATGCACGCAATATGACAGGCAAGGAACTCGCGGAGTGGAAATATCAGCGCTACATGCGCGATTATCTCAAAGTCGTGAAGAGTCTTGACGACAATGTCGGTCGTGTGCTCGACTATCTCGAAGCCCACGACATGCTTGACAACACACTTGTAGTCTACACCTCCGACCAGGGTTTCTACATGGGTGAACACGGATGGTTTGACAAACGCTTCATGTACGAGGAGTCGTTCCACACTCCGCTCATCATGCATCTGCCTGCAGGCATGGACCGCCGCGGCGACATCGACCAGATGGTTCAGAACATCGACTATGGACCGACCTTCCTCGACCTCGCCGGTGTTGAAGTTCCCGAAGACATGCAAGGCGTTTCGCTCGTCCCGCTGCTCAAGGGTGAAAATCCCGAGGACTGGCGCGAAGCTCTGTATTACCACTTCTATGAATATCCTGCCGAACACAGCGTAAAACGCCATTACGGCGTACGTGACGGTCGCTACAAGCTCATTCATTTCTACAACGACATCGACGAATGGGAACTTTACGACCTCGCGAACGACCCTACCGAGATGCATAACCTCTATGGTCAGGAAGGCACCGACAGCGTCACCTCTGTAATGATGGCGAAACTCAAGGACCTTCAGGAACAATACGACGACCCCATCCGCTTTACTTTCCCCATTAAATAAATCAGGAATGAAGAAACTTTTGCTTGCGGCTACAGGGCTGCTGCTCAATGCAGCAGCCTTCGCCGTGCGACCCTGTGTCATACCCGAACCGGTCGCTTACACAGTGTCGGAAGGCTCGTTCATAATGCCCGAAAGACCCGGCGTGAATTCACCGGTCGGAGCGACTGCCAAAGGCGCCGTGCGGTATTTTGAGAATGCCGGCATACGTGCTGCTAAAACTTCAGCTCCCAAAGCCTCCATAACGGTAACGACCGACAAGTCGCTGGGCGCCGAACATTACACTCTCGACGTCACCCCCGATAAAATAGTCATCACAGCCGGCGATGATGCTGCGATAATGTATGCAGTCAATACCCTCGCCCAGCTCCTGCGAAACGGCAACGGCAAAATTGATGTCTGCCACATCGACGACTATCCACGCTTCGCATATCGCGGAATGATGCTCGATGTCGTGCGATGCTACATAGAACCGGCTGAGATAAAACGCTTCATCGACGTCGCCGCAAGCTTAAAGCTTAATAACCTGCATCTCCATCTGACCGATGACAACGGATGGCGTCTGCAGATAAAAAAATATCCCAAACTAACTGAAGTCGGAGCATGGCGCGTTGCACGACCCGACCTCTTCCCCGGGCGTCTCAATGCACGGAGTGCAGAAGAAGAAACGACCGAAGGCGGCTTCTACACACAGGCTGAGATGCGCGACATCGTCCACTATGCAGCCGAACGAAATATCAATGTCATCCCTGAAATCGAAATGCCGGCACACTCTGCCGCTGCAATAGCTTCATATCCCGAACTTGCATGTCCGGTTGTAGATAAATTCGTTGGCGTCTTTCCCGGCATAGGCGGTAAGGATGCCTCGATTATTCTCTGTGCAGGTCAGGAAAAGACATTCCAGTTCATTCAGGATGTCCTCGACGAAGTGATGGACATATTCCCGTCCCCTACCATCCATCTGGGAGGCGATGAGGCAAACAAAGCCATGTGGGAGAAATGCCCCTTATGCAATCAGCGGATTGAAGACGAACATCTCTCCGACCATGAAGCCCTGCAAGGCTACCTGATGGACCGCATCAACCGCTATGTACGCTCAAAAGGCAGAACCGCCATGGGCTGGGACGAAGTGACTTACGGTAAGCCGAAAGAAGACATAATCGTCTACGGCTGGCAGGGTGACGGAGGCGTGGCGGTCAGAGACTCGAAGGCGACAGGTCATAAATTCATCATGACCCCTGCCCGCTCGACCTATCTTATCCGGTATCAGGGACCGCAATGGTTCGAGCCATGGACCTATTTCGGAAATATCACCTTGCGCGACGCATATATGTTTGAACCTACCGGAAAGGACTGGGATGATGCCCTTCGTTCTAATCTCCTCGGCATTCAGGGTTCGCTTTGGTCAGAGTTCTGCAAGACTCCTGCTGACATGCAGTATCAGGTATTCCCGCGTATGCTCGCCCTCGCCGATGTAGCATGGCGTCCGGAAGGTCGTGCCGACTGGGAAGCGTTCCTTCCAGCCCTCGACTCCTTCACCGGTCATCTCGACGACAAGGGCGTTGTTTTCGCAAAATCGATGTATAACCTTGACCATGTGGTTAAAGGCAACGGTAAGGAATTGCTCGCCAAAGCGTCGTGCATCCGACCTGACGTGGAAGTGCGTTATAGTCTCGGTGACTCGCTTTTCAATGACTATAAACTGTTGACTGACTCTGTGCGCATAGAAAAGCCTGCGACCTTATATGCCGCGACCTTCAAAGACGGGAAACAACTCGGGCGCACTCTGACTCTTAACCTCGACTTCAACAAGGCGACGGCTAAACCGGTGATAACAAACTCTTGCCGCAACGGTCTCGCTTATGCTCTCACAAACGGTCTGCGGGCAAGCGACCGAAACTCCGACTTCGAATGGGCGGGATGGTACAACGATACGGCTGAATTCACAGTCGACCTCGGCGAGACTCAACAGATAAAGAGCGTCAAGCTCGGCACACTGGTGCATTCCGACATCTGCATTGCGGCTCCGAGACAAATCCACGTCTATACCAGCGATAACGGCAAGGCATTCACTTTGCGACGGATTGTAGATGTGCCCGAAGACCTCATCTACCATTGCAAAGCCCGCGTCGTCGACATCGATTGCGACTTCGAAGCCGACGGACGCTATGTAAAGTTCGTGGCAATAAACCCCGGCTGTGTCCCCGACGGTCTCGCCCGCGAAGGCACTCCCACATGGATGTACTTCGATGAAATAAATATCAATTAATTATCCCCATAAATCACATTACCTTGAATATGAAACTACAGACATTTCTGCTGACCGCGTTACTACCGATGATTGGCTTCGCACAGCAACTTCCCGAGTGGCAGGACAAGGACGCATTCCGTCTCGGACAGCTTGACCCTCATGAATGTGTCGTTCCTTACGCCAACGGAAAAGGTGCGCTCTCACAGATAGCAGACCAGCGTTTTGCCGACTCACCTTGGTATATGGACCTTAACGGAAAATGGGATTTCAAATGGTCTGCCGGTCCGTCGGACCGCCCGGTCGATTTCTACCGTCCGGATTTCCCTACCGACGGATGGGATAAGATTACAGTGCCCGGAAATTGGCAGACTCAAGGTTTCGGAACAAAAGTATATGTGAACGAACGCTACGAATACGGCAACAAATATTACAACTTCGAGAAAAATCCGCCTTATGTACCGGTCGACAGCAACGAGGTCGGCAGCTACCGTCGTGTATTCTCTATTCCCGCAGATTGGAAAGACCGCCGCACAGTGCTGTGTCTCGAAGGTGCATCTTCCTTCTACTACATTTGGCTCAATGGTGAACTTCTGGGTTATAACCAGGATTCAAAGACCGCTGCCGAATGGGATATAACCGACAAACTCATTGATGGTGAAAACACTCTGGCAATCGAAATCTACCGATGGTCTGCCGGTTCTTATCTCGAATGTCAGGACATGTGGCGTCTGAGCGGCATAGAACGCGATGTATATCTCTACAGCACACCAAAGACCTTTGTGGCTGACTACACTGTGACATCGCCCCTCGACAGGGAGAATTATCGTGACGGTCAGTTCGGGCTGAAAGTATGGATCGACGGAAACAAAGCTAAAGGCTCGCTCGAATACACTCTTTATGACGCCGGAGGCAAAAAAGTCATAAGCGGAAACTCTGTACTGTCCCCCGTAGTAAAATTTGATGAAGTCATTAAGGATGCTCATCCCTGGACTGCCGAAACTCCTTACCTCTATACGCTCGAAATCCTTCTCAAGGACAATAATGGCAATGTCACTGAGACTCTCGGCTGCAATGTTGGCTTCCGCACATCCGAAGTCAAGGACGGACAATATTGTCTCAACGGAAAACCGGTGCTGATTAAAGGCGTCAACCGCCACGCATTCACTCAACTCGGACACTATGTCGACGAAGCTACAATGCTGCGTGACATCGAGCTGATGAAGCTCAACAACATCAACACCGTGCGCAACTGTCACTATCCGATGGAACGCCGCTGGTATCATCTCGCCGATAAACATGGTCTTTATATCATCGACGAAGCCAATATCGAATCACACGGAATGGGCTACGGAGATAAGTCGCTCGCGAAATTCGTCGAATGGTTGCCCGCCCACATGGACAGAACCAAAAGAATGTATGCAAAGAGTAAAAACCATCCCGCAGTGACCTTCTATTCTCTTGGTAATGAGTCAGGCAACGGCATAAACTTCGAGGAAACATATAAGTGGATGAAATCTGTCGAGAAAAACCGTCCCATCCAATATGAACGCGCACTCGAAGCATACAACACCGATATTTATGCCCACATGTACCGTCCCATCGATTTCGTCGAGAATTACTGTCACAAGAAAGATATCTACCGTCCGTTCATCCTTTGTGAATATGCCCACGCGATGGGTAACTCGGTCGGTGGATTAAAAGACTACTGGGAACTGTTCGAACGCGAACCTATGGCTCAGGGCGGATGCATCTGGGATTGGGTCGATCAGTCATTCATCGAACATACACCGGACGGCACCCTTTGGTATGCCTACGGCGGTGAC
Source organism: uncultured Bacteroidales bacterium (assembly GCA_947175535.1). Lineage (GTDB taxonomy): Bacteria > Bacteroidota > Bacteroidia > Bacteroidales > Muribaculaceae > CAG-873. Next base: position 9,629 of record CAMWNF010000005.1, on the reverse strand, counting down.
TACGGACCTAAGGGCATTCCGTCAGACGGTTCGTTCTGCTGCAACGGACTCGTCCATTCTGACCGCACACCCCATCCTCACCTCGCTGAAGTAAAGGCAGTCTACCGTAACATAAAATCAGCACTTGTCTCTGGCGCACCTCTGACTGTTGCTGTACACAACTGGTACTTCTTCACCAATCTCGACAAATTCGACATGAAGTGGAGCGTGGTCACTCCCGAAGGTAAAGTTATTGCTGAAGGCGTCAAGAATGTCAATTGCGCACCCCAGCAGACTGTCAATGTCGACCTGAGTGACATCCACATCCCCTCTGATGCGTCAGAAGCATTCCTCAATATCGATTGGCTCACCCGTGAAGCGACATCAATGGTTCCGGCTGGCTATGCAATTGCCGAAGAACAGTTTGAAATAGGACATGCTGACATGGCGGACGATTCGAAGCCTGTTAAACTTAAAGCCAAAAACAATGTTTACACCGCTGACGGCGTAAGCTTCACCGTCAATCCCGTCACTGGCGAAATTATCTCACTTACCTCCGATGGCAAACAGATATTGTCGGCACCGATGGCGTTGTCGCTCTTCCGCCCGCTGACCGAGAACGACGCTCACCGCAACGGCTCCGGAAAACTGTGGCTTGCGGCAGGTCTTGACAGCATCTCGCAACAGGTTGTATCGAGCAAACTGAAAAATAATGTCCTTACAGTCGATACCCGCATAATAGGTCGTGACAACCGCATGATTGGAACTGCAACATTCCGCTACTCAGTTCGTCCCGGCAAGCGTCTCGCGGTTGAAGGCGTCTTCACTCCTGACACGGCAATCATCAAATCCATGCCGCGCGTCGGACTTGTCTACCGCACGCCCGCTTCACTCGCATCTACAGTAAACTATATCGGTCGCAGCGGCGAAACATATGTCGACCGTAACACTTCAGGACGCATCGGTCGCCACAACACGACTCCGGCTGCAGACTTCCATAATTATATCGTGCCTCAGGCTACAGGCAACCACACCGACGTAAGAAGCATAGATTTCAATGACGGATTACTGAACGTTACATCTAACCGTCCGTTCCAGTTCAGCGCTACGCCCTACTCTGATGCGAATATTCAGGCAGCCAAGCATATCAACGACCTTGTTGACGACGGCATGGTGACTGTTCATCTCGATGCCGAACAGACCGGAGTAGGCACGGCGACATGCGGTCCCGACATCCTGCCGAAATATCGTATTGCAATCGAGCCCACTGAGTTCTGCTTCTTCTTCAATCTTAAATAAGCTCTTCTGAATGAGAAAAAATATAAAATCACTTTGGATTGCCGCTGCGGTTGTTATCGCAACCGCAACCACCATGTCTTGCTCACATAAAGAGACTTACGTCAAATCCGTCACATTTCCTGAAGGTACCACCCCGGAACAGAAGGTCGAGATGGCAGCCAATCTCGTACCGTCTCAGAAGCAGATTGACTGGCAGAATCTTGAACTGACAGCCTTTCTTCACTTCGGAGTCAATACTTTCACCGGACGCGAATGGGGCGACGGAAAAGAGTCGCCTGAGATTTTCAATCCGGATAGCCTTGACGCTGACCAATGGGTCAAAGCTCTTAGCGACGCAGGATTCAAAATGGTTATCCTCACCGCCAAGCATCACGATGGCTTCTGCCTGTGGCAGACCGAAACCACCGCTCATTCTGTCGCATCTTCGCCTTGGTGCGACGGCAAAGGAGATGTTGTTGCCGATTTACGCAAAGCATGCGACAAATACGGCATGAAACTCGGCCTCTATCTCTCGCCGTGGGACCGCAACGCCGAGTGCTATGGAGACTCCCCGAAATATAATGATATGTTTGTCGCCCAGCTCACAGAACTGCTTTCCAATTACGGTCGCGTTGACGAAGTGTGGTTCGACGGTGCATGCGGTGAAGGTCCCAACGGAAAGAAACAGGAATATGACTGGGCTCGCTTCCGCGAGGTAATCGAAACACTCCAACCCGATGCAGTAATGGCAATCATGGGCGACGATGTCCGCTGGGTCGGCAATGAGAAAGGTCTCGGACGCGAGACAGAGTGGAGCGTGACCGCACTTGTTCCCGGCATTTTACCCGGAGCCGACGAGATTAACAAATCGCTGGAGCTATTTCCGAAGGCCCCTGACCTCGGTAGCCGCGAACTAATCGCTAAAGCCGACAAACTCTATTGGTGGCCGTCAGAAGTCGACGTATCCATCCGTCCCGGATGGTTCTACCACGACAAAGAGCAACCGAAATCGCTCCGTCAGCTTGCAGAGATTTATATCAACTCAGTTGGTCGTAACTCGGTTCTGCTCCTTAATATTCCTCCCGACCGTCGCGGACTTATCGCCGACGAAGATGTAGTACGCCTCGCAGAGCTTCGCAGGTGGATTGACGATAATTTCACCGATAACAAGGCAGGCAAACCCGACAAAAACATGCAGGTCGCAGTCAGAAACGGCGAGCCGGTCAACACCGTTGTGTTGGGCGAAGATATATCGCGCGGACAGCATGTCGAGGAATTCTGCGTTGAAGCATTGATAGACGGCAAATGGCAGCCTGTCGCCAATGCCACTACGATAGGACACAAACGTATCCTGACATTTCCTGCCGTTACGCCGGAAGCGCTCAGACTCAACATCGTCTCTTCGCGCGGCGATGTTTACCTCGACCGTTTCGAAGCATACGATATCGTGATGCCCGCAGAAATGAACGTCGATTTACCCGGCTACGAAAAAGCCCCCACTGACTCATGGACTGTCATTGAGGCGACCGGCGACGGAGAATCAGCAAAAGCCGCGTTCGACGGTGATGCCGCTACTTTCTGGACCTCTGAATCTGGCGACGAACCCAAAGTGCTTGCTGTCGACATGGGTCGTGAAATGCCCGTAGCCGGCTTTGTCTACGAGCCGAAAGACGGAGACGACAAGAGCGGCACAATCTACCACTATACCTTTGAACTCAGCAACGACGGCAAGACATGGCGTCAGTTGCCGCTGTCGGGCGAATTCAGCAACATAATGCACAATCCCATTCCGCAGAAAATCTATTTCCCCGCAGTTGAGAAAGCTCGTTTCCTGCGCCTGACGGCTCTCGACGAAATTGACTCACGCCCCTACGTGACAGTCGGAGAAATATCAATACTCATTCCCCAATAGGTTTTTATTTGTAAGGGTCGTTGCTTAATGCAACAAACGAGCGTCGGCAGACACCTGTCGGCGCTCAACTTTTCTCAAACCGGTCGTAGCTTTTTATATTTGCTTTTTAGTGAAAATTTTGGCATTTTTGCAACATGAAATTATATTATAATTCCTTCAAAATTTAATCCAAAATGAAAAAGTACATATTGCCCTCTTTTATGGCAATACTCGCCCTTTGTGTAAACGCTCAACAAGCCCTATGGGGAGGCTCTCAAATCGTATCGCCTGAAATACACCCCGATAATACAGTTACTTTCCGTCTTATCGCTCCAAAAGCCGTAAAAGTAGAAGTCATCGGTGACTTCCTGCCGACGACAAAAGCCGAACTCATCGAAAAAGACGGAGTGTGGGAATATACGACTCCCGAACCGCTCTCGCCCGAACTTTACAGCTACACAATGCTTGTCGACGGACTGAAAATCAACGACCCATCAAACGTACATCGTATCCGGGACGTCAAATCCGTATCAGACGTATTCATCATTCCCGGCGAACGTGCCGACCTTTATAAAATCAACGACATACCTCACGGCACAGTTTCCAAAATCTGGTACAATAGCCCCACTCTCGGCATGGACCGCCGTCTGACCGTATATACTCCTGCCGGTTATGAAAATAGTGGCAAACGCTATCCTGTCTTATATCTGCTGCATGGCATGGGCGGTGATGAAAACGCATGGACCGAACTCGGCAGAGCTTCTCAAATCCTCGATAACCTGATAGCGCAAGGTAAAGCCGAACCGATGATTGTCGTGATGCCCAACGGCAATGCCGCTCTTCAGGCTGCGCCCGGCGAATCAAGCCTCGGCTTTGTGGCTCCGTCAATGCAACTTCCCAAAACAATGGAAGGCAGCTTCGAAACACATTTCCCGGAAGTGGTGAACTTCATCGATAAGAACTACCGCACTATCAAATCAAAGAAAGGTCGTGCGATAGCAGGTCTGTCGATGGGAGGCTTCCACTCTCTGCACATTTCTAAAGAATATCCCGATATGTTTGATTATGTCGGTCTGTTCTCGGCTGCAATCCTGCCCGGTAAGGACGTTAAATCTCCGATTTATGACAATATCGAAGGTAAAATAAAGACTCAGTTCCAAAAGAAACCCGCCCTTTACTGGATTGCAATCGGCGACAAGGATTTTCTGTATCAGGCAAACAAGGACTATCGCAAATTGCTTGACGACAACGGTTACAAATATTCTTATTTCGAAACTCCCGAAGGGCATATATGGAAAAACTGGCGTATCTACCTTGCTGAATTTGCGTCCCAACTCTTCAAAAAATAAACTACGGAAATGAAAAAGTATATTATCTGTATGGCTGTCAGCTGCTTTTTATTTGCCGGATGCGGCAACAGAACTCCTCAGCTGGGAAAAGACCCAATCGATGATGTCATCGCGGCTATGACCCTTGAGGAGAAAGTCCATCTTATCGTCGGAACAGGCATGGCGGGATATACCGAGGGCGACAGTGCGGTTGTCGGTGAAACCCGTAAGATAGTACCCGGTGCTGCAGGAACAACTTTCCCAATCGAACGTCTCGGCATTCCAGCCATCGTACTCGCCGACGGACCTGCGGGTTTGCGTATCAGCCCGACCCGTGAAGGTGATTCGGCGACATATTACTGTACTCACTTCCCAATCGGCACTCTTCTTGCTTGCACATGGGACACAACTCTTGTTTCTGAAGTCGGTAAGGCTATCGGTAACGAAGTTCTTGAATATGGCGCTGATGTCCTTCTCGCTCCGGCACTCAACATCCACCGTAATCCTCTCTGCGGCAGAAACTTCGAATATTACTCAGAAGACCCTGTTGTAGCGGGCAAGATTGCCGCTGCCTACGTTCGCGGTGTGCAGAGCAACGGTGTCGGCACTTCTATCAAGCACTTCGCAGTCAACAATCAGGAGACCAACCGCATGGGTAACGACGCACAGGTTTCTCCGCGCGCGCTTCGTGAAATCTATCTTAAAGGGTTTGAAACAGCTGTAAAAGAAGGCAATCCATGGACTGTCATGAGTTCATATAACCGTGTCGACGGCACATACACTTCCGAAAGCGAAGAACTCCTCCAGACCCTGCTCCGCGATGAATGGGGATATGACGGCATGGTCATGTCCGACTGGTTCGGCGGTAGCGACGCTGTCGCTCAGATGAAAGCCGGCAACGATATGCTCCAGCCGGGTCTGCCGAAACAGTATGAAGCTATAATAGCCGGTGTTCAAGTCGGAACGCTTGACGAAGCTGTGGTCGACAGGAATGTGCGCCGCATTCTCGAACTTATCGTCCGCACTCCCCGCTTCAACGGACATGTACCCGGCAACCATCCCGACCTCGAGGAGCATGCCAAGCTGACCCGGACAAGTGCAGCTGACGGCATGGTTCTCCTCAAGAACGACAGCGCGACACTCCCCCTCCCTGCCGATACCAAAAAAGTGGCTCTCTACGGTTGCACGTCTTACAACTGGATTCCCGGCGGCACAGGCAGCGGTAACGTTAACCGCGCATACACCGTTTCGCTACTTGACGGACTCAAAAACGCAGGTTATGAGTTGATAGACCCCAATCTTGAGACAAGATATGCCAAACACATCGAGGAGGAAAACGAACGCAACACGCCCAAAGACCTAAAGAACAAGTCGTTTTATCCCATTCCTCCGGCCGAAGAGATTGTTTTCGGTGCCGATGAACTCAGCCGCCATGCTCAGGAAGCAGATGTCGCCATTGTCACTATCGGTCGCAACTCTGGCGAGTTCTATGACCGCACGACTGCTGATTTCAATCTCAGCGAAGCCAACAAACGTCTGCTTGACGATGTCACTCGCGCTTTCCACGCCAAAGGCAAGAGAGTTATCGTAATCATGAATATCGGCGGCGCAGTCGAAACCGCTTCCTGGAAGAAACTGCCCGACGCCATATTGTGCGCCTGGCAGGGCGGGCAGGAAGGAGGCAACTCTGTCGCTGACGTGCTATCTGGAAAGGCTTACCCGTCGGGAAAACTGACCATGACCTTCCCTATTGCTTTTGCTGACCACGCTTCTTCGGCAAACTTCCCTCTCGACATCAAAGAGGAAATCCGTCTCGGAGGTAACAACGATAGCGTTCCCGAACCCGTACGCACCTATCACTACACTCCTTATGAGGAGGACATCTATGTCGGCTACCGCTATTTCGACAGCTTCGACAAAGCGGTCAGCTATCCGTTCGGTTATGGTCTGTCATATACTGATTTCGAATACAGCAACCCGACTGTCAAGGCTGAAAACGGCAACTACATTGTCACTGTGGATATCAGAAACATCGGTAAGCATGCCGGCAAGGAAATCGTTCAGCTCTATGCTTCAGCTCCCGCCGCAAAGTTCAACAACAAGCCGGAAAAAGAACTCAAGGCATTCGCCAAGACAACCGAACTCCAACCCGGCGAAATGCAGACTGTGACATTGAATGTACGCGGCAAAGACCTTGCATCATTCGACGACAACAGTTCGGAATGGATTGTGACTCCAGGTAAATATCAGCTTCTTATCGGCGCGTCAAGCCGCGATATCCGTCATAAACTCGACATCGATGTTGACGAGAGCCATGAAGCTACCCAAAGATTATTCGCTCCAAAAAATCAGATAAATACGCTAAAACGACAATAGGGCATACGCCGTCCCTTTTAGTCCGCCAACATCATAGTCCGGAGTAAGCAATCGCTTTAACGCTTATCCCGGACTTTTCTATTACCGTTTTTGTTGTCAGAACAAGGGTTTTGTATTAACTTTGAAGCAAAACAAAATAACCAATTCAAACGCTTTAAGTCTATGACAAAAAAACTGACCCTTTTCGCTCTGTCGGCAGTGATGATGCTCGGTATTCCGGCTATGAATGCTCAGGAGAAGAAAGCCACTCCCAAACAATATGTCGACGCTACTTCGTTGCGCATAATCAATAAAGGTTTCGATGACTCCGAGCGCGTGTTCTCACGCCTGCCCGCCAATCTTCAGGACTCACTGCGCGAAGGACTCTGGGACCGCCAGCAATGCTCGGCAGGTATGGGCATACGCTTCGCCACCGATTCGAAGAGCGTTGGAGTCCGCTACGACCTGCTCTGGAACACCCACATGATTCACATGGCAGACACCGGTCTGAAAGGAACCGACCTTTATATTTTCGAGGGTGACTCAGTTTGGCGCCATGTCAACACTAACCGTCCGTTTATAAAGAAAGATACCGAAAAAACATGCGAGGCGACTTATGTTGAAAATCTTGCGCCAGGCATGAAGGAATTTATGGTCTACCTTCCGCTCTACGACGGCGTTACGAGCATGGATATCGTTGTCGACAGCGGAGCTGTCATCACTCCAGGCAATCCGTCGATAATTGACAAGAATAAAAAAATCGTCGCTTACGGCACAAGTATCCTTCAGGGCGGTTGCGCATCGCGTACGGGCATGGCATCGACAAATATCATCAGCCGCGACCTCAACTGCGAAGTCGTCAACCTCGGTTTCAGCGGCGAAGGTAAGATGGATTTCGCCATGGCTCGCGCACTTGCCAAAATTCCCGATGTCGACTGCTATGTGCTCGACCCCGTGCCGAACTGCACCGAAATGATGTGCGACACACTCACCTACGACTTCGTCAACATACTCCGCACACTCCGTCCCGAAGTGCCCATCGTAATGGTCGAAGGTCCAATCTACCCCTACGCCCGCTACGATTCCTATTTCGGGAACTATCTTCCCAAGAAAAATGCAGCTTACCGCCGTAATTACGAACGTCTGAAAGCCGAGAATCCCGAAAATCTCTACTATGTGACGTCAGAAAACCTCGATGGCGTCGAAGATGACGGAACGGTCGACGGCATACACCTCACCGACCTCGGTTTCAAATACTACGCCGCCAAACTCACCCCCGTCCTCCGCGACATCCTCAACCAAAAGAAATAACCCTTCCACTCCCATAGAAACTAAGAGAAGCGTTGCGTCTGAGGCACAACGCTTTTCTTATAAATAGTGATAGGATATATACCACAGATATAATTACATCAAGATTAAAGAATTCGAGAGTTCGACAGACGTTCCTATTTCCTTCCTTTCGAACTGTTCGGAATTTCCGAACAGTTGCTTCCCGCTCCAATTCTCCGGACTCAAATATATGTTTTAAATGTTCGCTGATATTAGCTTTACTTGAAGTGAACAATTCTACTATCTGCGTCTGAGTCAACCACACCGTATCATCTTCGACCCTTACGTCAAGAGCAAGGGTGTCATCCGGTTGGTAAAGAATGATTTCATTTACATGTGACATTTCCATACACAAAGTTACTCAAAATCGTAATTACTTTTGATGCTATCGGGAGAAAAATCGCGGCTATTGCCTGAAATAAAAACTTTTACTAACTTTGTTGTTGCAGACCGCAATGCAGACCACGCCAGTAGGGTGAGGGTTCTTAATTGAGCCAACCCCGCCGTCCGGGGTTGAGCGGAGCGGGATGTATCACGGTCGCTCGATTGAGTGACCGAATAAATACATAGAAAGCGTTTATCCGCGCTGATTCTTGACTGGTCGAAATGTCTCGCAAACTTTCATATCAAAGTCAGGGATTGAGCAACGGTAGATGCCCGTGGATATGTGATTATCTTGCATTCGGCACGATGTTTCGTGAGAAATATAGCCGGACGCTTTGATTGCATATACTGGCGTGGGCTTCTGCGTTGCCGTCCGACTTTGATAGGGCAATGCGAGAAGCCTCGACCAGTAGGACGGCAAGAGATACAGATTCCTACGCTTTTTTCGTGAACCGACCTAACGCCAACGAGAGGATGACCGCGGCAACTGTATAATTTATGAAAATCTTTTTGATTTATGGTGAGCAAGATACCGGTAAGTCGACTGTATGTCGTCGCCTGTTTTCCGCACTGAAAGGATTGGATGCTACTATAGATTATTTGGATGCTACTATAGATTATTATGAACGCTTCGAATGGGGAGATTTCAAGTCGATACTGACTCTCAATGGCGTGAAAATAGCTATTTACTCAGCCGGAGATGAGAAACAGCACCTTTTGGCTGCGAGGGAGTTTGGGCAAACCAGGGGGTGCGATTTACTGATATCAGCGGTAAGGTATCACACTCACTACAACGAAACTCTTGAAGATTTAACTTGTGAGAAAGACTTCTTCTGGTTGACACTTGACAAAGGTGCTGACCCAGAAGAAATGAATAGTAATGAAAACCTTATTGCGTTTGATTTGCTTTACAAGATTTCTGAAATAATCAATCACTAATATTTTTATAAACATGAAAGCATTTAGAAATATTTTAAGAGCTATAGTTATTATTGCCAGTATTGCGGCTCTCAACAGTTGCTCAGACGATGGTCCTGACTATGGTAAAATGAGAGTTTCAAGAATGGATATTGCCGGTGCTAAAG
>CAMWNF010000004.1 GCA_947175535.1 uncultured Bacteroidales bacterium | reverse complement strand
TCTAATTTTTACACAAAAACAGAGACTGCCTAACTTCTGTTGTTAGACAGCCCCTGCAATGGTAAAATATAGGTTAGAGATGCGGTCAGCTCTCTTTGATACCGGGATCAGCAATAAACTGAGTAGTTGCTTCTCCTGCAGGTATATCATCGACACTTTCTACGATTTGTACTTTATATGCCATGTAGAGGTTGGCAGGTGACTTGTCAACTGCATATAACGGACATTCAATCTGAAGAAGGTGTTCGCCGAGTTCCATGTTTTCTGTATTGAATTCAGCACCGAAAGGAGGTGTCACAGAAACACCTACATAACGATAATCCCAAGAATAGGTGGCTGATGTAATGAGCGCGTTTTTGCCTTTTTCGAGGTTTTCGACGTTAATTGCTTCAACCGAGAAAGTCTCGCCTTGAACTACGTAGATGATTCCGTCGACTCTAACACCGCCATCAATCTGAATTGATACTTCAACATCGGGAAGGTTCTTTTCGTCATCACAAGATGCGAAGAAGAACATCGGCAATGCCATTAAAAGAAAGTAATAAAATTTTTTCATAATCAAACAACTTAAATAATTTAATCAAACACTTAAATCTTTATAAATTTAACTTAGTTATATTTATAACAATACTGATGATTTTTAGTTCGATATAAAAATAAAACAGAACCTTAAAAATCAAGGTCCTGTTTCATTATTGAAGTAAGTGTTGTCAGTTCCTGAACACTAATTGTTCACCTTTGTCGTCGACGTCGATTATAATCGGTTTCGTCTTGTCGACTGCCTGGGCAAGTATGTCTTTCGACAGACGGTTAAGCACCTGGCGGTGGATTACACGTTTGACAGGACGGGCACCGAATTCTGGGTCAAATCCTTCATCTGCAAGATAGCTCAAAGCCTTGGGCGTTACCTCAAGTTTGATGCCACTGTTGTAGTCAAGCATTTTCTGAATTCCTTTAATCTGCAGACCGACGATTTCTTCAATCTCAACGCGATTAAGAGGTGTGAACATTATAATTTCATCGATACGGTTGATGAACTCAGGACGTATTGTCTGCTTGAGCATGTCAAGCACCTGCTGTTTGGTCTTTTCAATAGTCTCCTCCTTATTATCATCTTTCATAGCCGCGAAATTATCACGGATAAGATGAGAACCCATGTTGGAGGTCATAATGATGATAGTATTCTTGAAGTTAACATTGCGTCCCTTATTATCGGTAAGGTGACCATCATCAAGAACCTGAAGAAGAATATTGAACACATCAGGATGAGCCTTTTCTATTTCGTCAAACAAGACAACCGAGTAAGGTTTACGACGAACCGCTTCGGTCAATTGACCGCCTTCATCATATCCGACGTATCCCGGAGGCGCTCCGACGAGACGGGATACCGCATGTTTCTCCTGATATTCACTCATGTCGATACGAGTCATCATGTTCTCATCGTCAAACAGATATTCGGCAAGTGCCTTCGCAAGCTCAGTCTTACCGACACCGGTAGTGCCGAGGAAGATAAATGAACCGATTGGACGTTTCGGGTCGTTAAGACCGGCACGACTACGGCGAACTGCATCGGCAATCGCACTGATAGCTTCGTCCTGACCGACCACGCGGGAGTGAAGTTCAGCTTCGAGGTGGAGAAGTTTTTCTTTTTCAGACTGCACCATTTTATTGACAGGGATTCCGGTCCAACGCGAAACGACATCAGCAATGTCTTCCGAGTCTACCTCTTCCTTAATCAAAGCCTTTTCGCCTTGCATCGAGCGAAGCTGCTCCTGGATGGTCTCATTTTCTTTTTCCTTTTCCTGAATGCGCGAATAACGGATTTCGGCGACTTTTGCATAATCACCTTCGCGTTCTGCTTTCTCAGCATCAAAGCTTAACTGTTCGATATCAATCTTATTCTGCTGAATGCGGTTGATAAGGTCTTTTTCAGCTTTCCACTTTGCAGCATATTCTTTTTCTTCCTCGCGCATTGTGGCAAGTTCCTTTTCGATATCACGGACCTTTGCATCATCGCCTTCACGTTTGATAGCCTCGCGCTCGATTTCTTTCTGAGCAATCCTGCGGGAGATATCATCAAGAGCCTGCGGCACAGAATCAATCTCGAGTTTCAATTTAGATGCTGCTTCATCGATAAGGTCAATAGCTTTATCAGGAAGGAAACGGTCAGTTATGTAACGTTCAGACAACTGCACGGCAGCAATAATAGCCTCGTCGCGGATACGAACTTTATGGTGATTTTCATAACGCTCTTTCAGTCCGCGAAGGATAGCAATCGCACTCGCTTCGTCAGGTTCGTTGACCATCACCTTCTGGAAACGACGCTCGAGGGCTTTATCTTTCTCAAAATATTTCTGATATTCGTCAAGAGTTGTCGCTCCAATACTCCTGAGTTCACCACGTGCGAGAGCCGGTTTAAGGATATTGGCAGCATCCATCGCTCCCTCTCCTTTTCCTGCGCCGACAAGAGTGTGAATCTCATCGATGAAAAGGATTATTTCGCCATCTGCTGAAGTGACTTCATTAACGATGGCTTTCAGGCGTTCTTCAAATTCACCTTTATATTTTGCACCTGCGACAAGCGCACCCATGTCAAGAGAATAAATCTGCTTTGTGCGTAGATTTTCAGGAACATCACCACGCACGATACGATGAGCAAGTCCTTCTGCAATGGCGGTTTTACCAGTACCCGGTTCACCTATAAGCATAGGATTGTTCTTCGTTCTGCGGCTAAGTATCTGAAGTACACGACGAATCTCTTCATCACGACCGATAACAGGGTCCAATTTACCCGAACGGGCGCGTTCGTTAAGATTTATAGCGTATTTCGATAATGCATTATATGTTTCTTCTGCACTCTGATCTGTCGCCTTTTTGCCTTTGCGGAGTTCATCGATAGCAGCTTTAAGTTCTTTATCACTTAGTCCGGCATCTTTAAGGATTGTTGATGCCTGTGAGTTGATATCGAACAACGCAAGCAAGATAGCTTCGAGAGTGACATATTCATCGCCCTGTTTCTTGGCGATATCCAATGCTTTCTGAAGCACATCGTTAGAACTGCGACTCAAATAAGGCTCGCTGCCTGACACTTTCGGAAGAGAATCGATAGCACGATCGATCTGCATATTCACAGAAGCGATATTAGCTCCTATCTTTTGGAAAATGAACTTCACAAGCGATTCGCCTTCTTCAATCACTCCTTTAAGCAGATGAACAGGCTCTATAGACTGCTGACCTGCACCACGAGTAATCTCCACAGCCTTCTGAATGGCTTCCTGAGACTTGATGGTAAAATTGTTGAAATTCATAATGTTGTAGATGAAATATTTTTATATATCTTGAATAATCGGTTAGTTTGCCAGTTTGTGAAAAACTGAATTTAAAATATTAACAATCGTTGTGTGCTTTTGTTTCACAAACCGCATATAAATATGCAAAAGGCGTGCCAAAATTCAGGCACGCCTAATTTTATTAGCAAATATTATCAATATTGGAGATAAACGAAGGGAACGAGTTCGCTTTGTCTTGACTGAATTACAATAAATAATAATGCTGCAAGGAAGATAGACTGTATTATCGCAGGCATGGCATTATAGAAGCGTATGGTTCCGGTGGTCCAAGCTTTAGGCGTGAAATGCATGAAATATCCGGCGGCAATAGCTGCCACAATAAGGAGATAGCTTTTAATGAATTGAGGAGCAACGTCGATATGGAAATCATTCCAAATCTGGGTTGCCATCGCTCCGATAGTTGAAAGGGATGGAGCCCGGAATAAAGCGAAACCTGCCACAATCAATGCAAAAGTAACTGCCATATTGACAAACCGTATGACAAAATTTCCTTTCAATGCTTCCGGGAGACGCCATACACGCTTGAACATCTTATGGATTGCCAACAGCAATCCATGGTAAGCCCCCCATATTATATACATCCATGATGCACCATGCCAGAGTCCGCCGATAACCATTGTTATGAAATTATTGATATATGTGCGGAATTTACCTTTGCGATTACCGCCCAAAGGAATGTAAAGATAGTCACGCAGCCATGTCGAAAGTGAAATATGCCATCTGCGCCAGAAATCCGAGGGGTTCTGTGCCTTAAACGGAGCATTGAAATTATCCTTGAATTCGTAGCCGAGCAATAACGCTATGCCTATCGCCATATCGGAATATCCCGAAAAATCACAATAAAGCTGCAAGGTGAAACCTATGCACCCCATAAGGTTTTCAAAGCCGGAGTATAAGGATGGATTATCGAAAATTCGGTCGACAAAATTTCCACTGATATAGTCCGCGACAATAACTTTTTTTACAAGCCCGAACATTATTAGCATCAGACCTCGACTAATCTGCTCTCTTGTTGCCTCAGGACGAGCATAAATCTGCGGCAACATATCCTTTGCTCTTACCACCGGACCGGCAAGTAACGGCGGAAAGAATGTCAGGAAGAAACAATAGTCGATAAAATTACGGGCAGGCTCCATGTCACGACGATATATATCGACGATATAGCTTATTGAACGGAACGTGAAAAATGAAATACCCGCCGGAAGTACGATATCAAGCACATCAAAATCTCTTGATGTAAAATTGCTAAATGCTTCAAGCAGGAGATTAAGGTATTTGAAATAGACCAGCATCCCTATGTTTATAGAGACATTAAGGAACACTATTGCCCGTCGTTTCCAATTCGTTTTAACATTTCCAAGCCATCGACCGAGCAGATAGTCGCTTATACAAATGCCAAGCAATATGAAACAACACCATGCGCTCGACTTATAATAAAAATATAACGAGAAGAGTATTACAAAGACCATGCGCAAACGGTTATGCCCACGCATCGCTTTATAAATCAACATAAATAACACGAAAAGTATCAGAAACAACCCGGTATTGAATAACAGGGGCGAACGCGCGTCGTAAAGAAGGACTTCCCGGAAACGCGATAAGTCAAATCCCGAAAAGAACCGTGAAAAGTCCAATTCAGACAGGAAGCGCGAAATATTAGAAATCAATCGTGAAAATATATCATAGAGAGTATCCATCATTCAATATCGTTAAGCACGAGTGTATTCATCAATGCATCATAAAACATTTGACCGGCAACTTCATAGCCGTTGACACTGCAATGAATCCTGTCATGACTGAATAATCCGGCATTTACCCATTTATCAGAAGAACCGGTACCACCAGCAGCAGCATACCAATCATAGACCGGGATACCATTTGCAGAACCATAATCCATAATCAGGTTTCTGACCTCAGCCACATTCTGATTGACAGAATACGATGCCTTTCGACGTTGTCGTATGCGTCGCTGACATTCAGCCGGGGTTGTAAGCAGGAGGCACGCCTCCGGATTATTTGTCCGTAATTCCGAGACCAATGTATCAACCTGTCTGACAAACTCATTGCTGTCAAGCCTACCAAAAGCTTCATTCGTGCCAAGACTTACTATTATCAACTGAGGTTCGAGCATTGCGATTGCACGACCAAAATCTGCAATCCGGTTATAACATGAGTAAGTCGCTCCATTTATGCCAATTGCATGATAAGCAACCCCAATCATGTCACTTACAAGTTCCATGCCGTGTATCGCGATATCGCCGAACGCAGAAAGCTTTACCGTCACTTCCTCGCATGGGAAAGGCAAACCGACACATACACAACCGATTTCATCGTTGACAGCATACACGAGTGACTTACCATCGTATTCTACAGACATGACGTTAAGCACGCTGCCCGTATAATATATGTATATACGTTCAAAAGCTTCATGGGTGGAAAGCGTGAAATCAAATTCTTTTTCTTTAGGTGAAACAGAGACACCGGTAAATCCCATTGGCAATGTCCAGGGATTGGCAAGGAGTTTCTCACAGTCAAAAGACGATGTCGAACTGATTATGTAATCACGTGGTTCATTAGTCCCTGCCAGTTTCAATGGTACGACAAGTCCTCTTCCCGCAGAGCCGAAACGATGCTGCATCATGCGTCGCGTGTAACCTGTACCCATATCAGCCTGAATATGGGAATCTCCGATATGGACAATACGCAAAACTTTATCTTCAGTGTCTGCAAGTGCCAAAGATAGATTTGTCCAGTCTGCACCGTTTAACGATACGACATTCGCACCTGTATTCAAGAATGGATATTCAGAGAGAGTTACTATAGTCAGTTCATCATCTGAGAAATTACCGGTTTCAATCTCGGGATTTTCTCTGATAGTTTTATCATCTGTCTCTTCCCGACTGAAGGCCAAAGTGGACAGCAGCAATGCCAGAACGACAGGTATGCAGCGTTTAATTCGAGCCATTTATCATAAATTTCAGAGAATTAACAAATTCATTAGCTAACTCCTTGCCACCTTTATGATTAAGGTGGATATAATCGGCATTGACAAGGCGACGTTCGCGCCAGTCGACAATGGCATCCTCCCCTCCCATGGCTGAACGAGTGTCCCAAAACAGAATGCCACATTCGGCAGCGCAATTTCTTTGAGCTGAAATAAGAGATTCTATAGTGGAAACAGAACTTACAGATGAACCGTTCTTACGCCCTCTATCACCAACCCCCAGCATCATGATATCACAATCTGGATAGCATTTCTTGAGATGACTGACAACCTGTGACATCAGTTTACCGTAAGAATCGTACTTGGATTGTTGATGAGAAAGGACATTGAGTCCGTATTCGATAATAATCAAATCATATTGCACATGTTGTCTCATCTGCTCTGCCAGTTGCATTGAAATAGATTTATGAGTGGCTCCCGAATTCCCTCGCAGAGACATACAGTCAACCCCTACTCCGCGATTATCTTCCAGCCATGCGCCCAATACCTTTACACCATTGGAATTCAATCTAAAAACAGCTTTTGATGTTTCATCATCAATATTTATCATCTGCACCTGTTCTCCGGCTTTTATAGGAAATTCCTGGGTCAGACTGTCTGTCTTAACGGTAATCGAACCATCGTTTTCGGCTATAAATAATAATTTTGAGGAACTCCAGTCATGGGCATAATCCATTTTTGAACCTTTGAATGTTGTGACAGAGCCTATATTCCCAATACAATATTCACCCGAAAGAGGCTTGACCTTATCAGATGAATGATTTCTCATATCGCGGACAGTCCAGCCCTGATCACTTTGGTTTACGGACTGACGAAAACCCGGGAAGTCGCTGTGCATCGACATATACCCTACTCCCCGACCTCCGTATTCCTGCTGCAGCAATCGTCTTATATCCTGAGCGAAAATATCACCTTCTATATAAGAATCACCAATGACTGCGATTCTGACTCGACGGGAATCACGTCGTGTCAATGCGTTCTTCAAGTGTCTGAGACCAGATTGGTCGAATGTGTAATCTTCAATGGGAAGGATGCCGTTGACACGCTGTGAAGGCTGTGCGATTTTTTTTGCGACAATAGGTTCTTCAATATCTACTGTTTTTTCAATGGCGTCTGGCTCATCAGTCCGGGTTGCATCCGGTGCGGGTGCAGGGACAACCTCTTGATTATTGTCAACGATAAAGTCATGGACAGGCAATTCAGCTTCGCTTGTAACTTCCGCTATCGCAGCTTCAAGCGCAGGATCAATCAAGTCGTCCGTAGCATCAGGGGCGTCTTCTGAAGCAATATGGGAGATCTCGACAATATCCTCGATAAGATTGAAATTGCTCAATGCGCCGCCACTCACCGCCTTCCAATCAACAACAGAAAGCCCGAACAACAGGCAGACGGCAATCAATGGCACCGTCAAAGCATTACCTGATATCTGACCTTTCATTTTTTTGTGAATCTTTGATTAGTTGTTTCAATATAAGTGATTTCGCTTCTGTCTCGTTCCATTCGTCATCAATGTCTGAATCCGGCATTATGCCGCTTCCGACATACATACACCATCGTTCCGCATCGAAATTGACACACCTTAGATTAACATAAGCGGATATTTCATCGCCGTTTTCAACCGCTACATATCCACCGTAACATCTGCGGGGATGTCTCTCAAGCCTGACAATCTGCTCAAGGGCAGCCGCCAAGGGATAACCGGCGAGAGCGGGTGTAGGATTTATCGCCTGCAGGATTTCACGCGACGTGCATGAAGCAATTTCACCTCTTATAACGGTTGAAAGGTGTTGAATATTGCCTGTGGTAATCGTTTCCGTAGGCTCACAAATCGGATTAACTCCGATATCATAAAGTCTATCAACGATGTAATTCCTTACAACTGCCTGCTCCGCGATGTTTTTCGCAGACCAAGGCTCTCCGGCGGAACAGACATCGCGAGTTCCGGCAAGTGCCATGGTCATGAAACGACCTTCTTTTACATGCAGCAGTAATTCGGGAGATGCCCCCAGCCAGAAACCATGACGAGGCGTGAAATATAGATATCTGAATGCTTCAGGATGAAGGCTGAAATAATGTTCGGCAACAGCAATCCAGTCAGTATTAGCGTCTTCGTTGCAAATAGTTCGGGATATGACGACCTTACCGCCATAATCACAAAGATGCTCAATCGCCAAATCCAGGCTATCGTTATATTCTGTGCTATGTGTTGTATGTTGCCAAGGACTGGGATTTTTTTTATTAGCGATAAGCGGATACGACATATCGATAATCATCTTTGCATCCGCTTTGTCGTTAATCACATATTCATCGTTTGTTCCGCCACACCAACCACTGACCACAAAGCGGCAATCTGATTTACAATCCGTCAGCCACTCCGGGTCTGCAAAAAAGCATAATGATTCCTGACGCGGATATACAAACGTCACGAATGGAATGTAATGACGCATACATTCCGACACAGCTTTGCGTATTTCTTCAGAGAAAAACATTACTCTTTAGTTATTGGTCTTGCCATTAATTCAAAAGGCAATGCATCCGTGATTTCGACTTCAACAAAGTCACCAGGGTGCAGTTCAACTGTTTTCTCTACGAGAACTTCTGGGTCGACATCCGGAGAATCGAATTCTGTGCGACCGATATAATGTTCAGTAGTAACCGTATCAATGATTACACGCATTTGTTGTCCGACTTTCGACCTGTTATGCTCATAGGCTATATCCTCCTGTATCGACATAATTTCGTCGAGACGACGTTCTTTAACTTCTTGCGGAATATCGTCGTTAAAATGCTTCGCTCCATAGGTGTCTTCTTCTTCGCAATAAGCGAAAGCACCCATTCTCTCAAAACGTTGCTCCTTTACAAATTGCTTCAGCTCCTCAAATTCCATCTCGCCTTCGCCCGGGAAACCGACCATCAAGGTTGTGCGGATATGTATTCCGGGAACTGCAGCCCTGAGTTTTTCAAGAAACTCTCTTGTCCCTTTTCCATCGATATGGCGGCGCATGTTCGCAAGAACCGGATTGCTGACATGCTGCAATGCCACGTCAATGTACTTGCAGACATTCGGTCGTTCATTCATTACATCAAGAACCTCCCATGGGAAATCAGCCGGATAAGCATAATGCAGACGAATCCACTCTACGCCTTCAATACGAGACATCCTGTCTATCAGTTCGGCAAGATGGTGCTTGCCGTATATATCCGTGCCATAGCTTGACAAATCCTGAGCAATAACATTGAATTCCTTCACACCTCTCGATACAAGTTCTGTAACCTCGTCGAGAATTTCCTCTATCGGACGTGATTTGAAACGTCCGGTTATCAGTGGTATTGCGCAAAATGAACAAAAGCGGTTACAACCTTCTGCAATCTTGATATACGCGTGATGGCGGGGAGTCGTCAGCACTCTGTCCCATGTCGCACAACCGGGATGACGCTTGCTGAGATCGGAAGCGAGTTTCACCCAGTCGAACTTACCGTACCAGCCATCTACTTCCGGCATTTCTTCGATAAGTTCCTGACGATAGCGCTCGGAGAGACAGCCCATGACATATAATTCTTTGATTGAGCCTTCATTCTTAGCAGCTATCGCATTAAGAATCATCTCGATGGATTCTTCTTTGGCATCACCGATAAAACCACAGGTGTTTATGACGGCAATATCACCAGTGAATGCTTCAGAATTATGAGTTACCGAAAACCCGGTATCTTCAAGCATTTTAATCACACGTTCTGAATCGACGAGATTTTTCGAACATCCCATCGTGACCACATCGATAGTCTTACTCATATACAGATTTACCTGTTACCGAAAAGTGACTCGACAAACTCGCGTTTATTGAATACCTGAAGATCGGTGATTCCTTCTCCCAGACCTATATATTTTACGGGTATCTTAAACTGGTCGCTTATACCAATGACCACTCCTCCCTTGGCGGTTCCGTCAAGTTTGGTTATGGCAAGATCCGTCACTTGTGTAGCTGCCGAAAACTGACGCGCCTGTTCGAAAGCGTTCTGTCCCGTAGAGCCGTCAAGAACAAGAAGCACCTCGTCAGGAGCACCGGGAACGACCTTCTCCATTACTCGTTTGATTTTCGAAAGCTCGTCCATCAGCCCCTTTTTATTGTGGAGACGACCGGCTGTATCGATAATCACGACATCTATATCATTTGCCACTGCAGATGACAAAGTATCGAATGCAACTGCAGCCGCGTCAGAACCAAGCTGCTGCTTGACGACAGGAACATCAGCTCTGCGTCCCCATTCATCAAGTTGTTCGACTGCGGCGGCTCGGAATGTGTCTGCGGCACCAAGCATTACTTTTTTACCCGCAGACTTGTATTGATAAGCCAGTTTACCGATTGTCGTGGTTTTCCCCACTCCGTTGACGCCGACAACCATTATTACATATGGCTTACGACCTTCTGGAGTAGCAAAATCCGCCATTTCATCGCCGTTGTTGTTTTCAGTAAGCAAATCGGTGATTTCCTCGCAGAGCATCTCGTTGAGCTCCTCTATTCCGACATATTTGTCGCGGGAAACACGGTCCTGAATGCGGTCGATAATCTTAAGCGTGGTTTCCGCACCGACATCAGAAGTGATAAAAATCTCTTCAAGTTCATCAAGAAAGTCGTCGTCAATCGTTCTTCGACCGACAAATGCACGCTTTATTTTATCAAATACCCCCGACTTGGTTTTCTCCAATCCCTTGTCGAGAGTCTCTTTTTTTTCTTTGGTAAAAAAACTGAAAAGTCCCATTGAATATTCATTGTATTAATACAGATGCAAAATTACTAAATTCGCTCGGAATAACATATAATTTCAATACACATTATTATATTATAGAGAGGATTTTTTGTAATGAAGTCTTTCCGAGCAATAAAATCTAATTATAGCTATGAAAAGAAACGATGAATAAAGATTCGTTAATATCAACCGAGTGAATTTTAACTATATTTCACACAAAAATAAGTAACGCCGGACAAAAAACGGCAAAAACCTGACAAAATATTTTGACGTATGGGAACAAGGTTGTAAATTTGCCAAAAGGAATCGGCATGTTCATGCGTGTTATCAGGAATTGTGACCGATTTCAAAATGTGACAAGAGTGTCACTTTAACTTAATTTCAATACCATTTTATCATCAAATAGGTAATACCATAATATTGACTAAACAAACTCATAATATAACAAACATCTTAAAATCAATCAATTAATCAAACAATTAATTTTAATTTAGTTTTTCAAATCATGGAAGCTCAAAAGCCAAACGTTCAGGCCGCTCCCGCAGCCAAGGACAACAAGAAAAATGTTCCCGGTATCAAGAATGCATCTTGGGTGATTATAGTGTGCGCTTGCGTCGCTATCCTCCTCTTCATCTTCTGGTTCGGTAATGACATGCACTTCGACGAAGACGGTCATCCGCAGAACCTCTGGGGTACTATCTACAAAGGTGGTTTCATCGTGCCTGTTCTTCAAACCCTCTTCCTCACTGTAATCGTCCTCGCTATCGAACGTGGTATCGCCCTCAGTGCTGCTAAAGGTAAAGGCAATATCGCTAAATTTGTCAGCGGTGTTAAGGCTTGCCTTGCTAAAAACGACATCGCAGGTGCGCAGGCTCTCTGCAAACAGCAGAAAGGTTCTGTTGCTGCCGTTGTAGCTGCAGCTCTCGTTCGTTACCAGGAAATGGACGCTAACACAGTCCTCACCAAAGAACAGAAAATCGCTACTCTTCAGAAAGAAGTTGAAGAAGCTACCGCTCTCGAAATGCCTGCTCTTCAGCAGAACCTCCCCATCGTCGCTACAATGACAACCCTCGGTACTCTCGTTGGTCTTCTCGGTACTGTGATGGGTATGATCAAATCATTCCAGGCTCTTGCTCAGTCAGGTGCTCCCGACTCAACCGAACTTTCTACCGGTATTTCCGAGGCACTTATCAACACCGCCTTCGGTATCGCAACCGGTGCATTCGCTGTAATTTTCTACAACTTCTACACTAACAAAATCGACAACCTCACTTACGCAATCGACGAAATCGGTTTCTCTATCGTGCAGACATTTGCAGCAACTCACTAATCCCTTATTTTCCAGAGTTATAATTATCAACAATTAACAACAGGTAAATATGGGAAAAGTAAAAATTAAAAGAAAGAGTACGCTCATCGACATGACCGCGATGAGTGACGTGACCGTTCTTTTGCTTACTTTCTTCATGTTGACTTCAACCTTCCTTCAGAAGGAACCGACAATTGTCTACACTCCGTCTTCTGTATCAGAAGAAAAAGTGCCGATGAACAACGTCGTTACAGTTCTCGTCTCGTCTGCCGACAAGTCAGGCAAATATGAGGACCCCAGTCTGCTCGAAGGTAAAATCTTCATCTCGTTTACGGGTGATGCCGACTCGACTCTGTCAAGCGAAAAAATTCGCCTTATGATGCTCGATGAAGCACTTAACATCTACAACGAACAGCATAAGAACGCTCAAGTCCATTTGACCCCGGCTCAAAAAGCTGTGTTTGGTCAGACTAACATGTTTGGCGTACCGTTCACCGAATTGCCTAATCTTCTCTCGATGACGCCTAACGAACGCGACAAATTCCAGGGTGATATGGCAAATCCTAAAGTTGGTATACCTATCAACGACAACAAGGATTACAACGGTAACTATAATGATTTTCAGGTTTGGCTTAAGGCTATTTACAACGTAGCTCAGACAATTAACCGCGAACAGGGCGAAAAGCTTACAGCGGAAGAGCGCGCTAACCTCTCTAACCTTTACACGGCTCTTATGCGTAAAGGTCAGGGTATTGCCATTAAGGCGGATAAAGACACTCCTTTCACAACCGTGCAGCGTGTCTTTGATAACCTCCAGACAATGAAACTCAACAAGTTCAGTCTTATGACTGCGCTTAAATCAGAAGATGAACCCACTCAATAATTGGTAAAGTAATATGGCACAAATAGAACAATCCGACAAAGGCGGCAAAAAGAAAAAAGGCGCCCAAAAGAAGATGTCTATCCATGTGGACTTTACCCCCATGGTGGATATGAACATGCTTCTGATCACCTTCTTCATGCTCTGTACAACAATGATTAAGTCTCAGACTCTTCAGATTGTCCTCCCGACTAACGAAGATGTCAAGAAAGAGCAGCAGAATCAGGCTAAGGCTTCTGAAGCACTCACAATGATTCTTGATACAGAGTATAACGGTGATAAACCCGCAGTTGATGCCGAAACCGGAAAGACTATCCACAACATCTACTATTATGAAGGTGTGGCGGACACTACTTTCTCAACGAGCAAATACCTCACAAAGGAACAGTTCATCGGCAATCAGAACCGTCAGCCTCAAGGTATCCGTAAAATCCTTCGTGGAAAGAACGAAGCCGTTATGGCTGAATACGAGAAGCTCAAGACTCAGTGGAAAAACAAGGAGATTACAAAAGACGAGTTTGACAAAGCAGCTAAGAAAAATGCTGCTGACTCTAACAAAGTCCGTCCTGTAGTTGTGATCAAACCCGGTCCCAACACCACATACGAAGGTCTTATCAATGCTATCGACGAAATGAACATCAACCAGATTTCACGTTACAGCATCGAGCTTCCGACCCACACAGACACTGTTCTGCTTCGTCACTACGAACAGACTAATAACGAGACTATCATCCGCCCATTGGTGCGAAAGACTTCAAATCAGTAACCCATTAAAAGTTAATTAAAATGGCAAAAGACGTAGATCTTTCATCAAAAGAGTGGCGCGATATAGTATTCGAAGGTAAGAATAAAGAATTCGGTGCTTACACACTCCGCGCCGATTCTGTTCGACGCCACACAAAAGCTATTGTAATCGTACTTGCAGTAGCAATCGTAGGACTTGTACTTCTCGCTCTTTTCTATAACGGAGCATTCGGCTCACCTGAAGAAGAGCAGATATTTGTCAACACAGAAGTCGAACTCACGGCTATTGAGGACGAATATGAAGAGGAAATCGAGGAAGAAGAACAGTTTGAACTTCCTCCCGAACCCGAAGAAATCATAGCTCCCGAAGAAGTCGCTAACGAGCAGCAGGTTACTGCCATCCTTGTAACTGAGGATGAAAACTTCGAAGAAGACAAGCAGGTTAAGAACCAGGAAGATGTCATGAACAACGAAGCTATGCTTGGTACTGTTGACGTGACAGAAGGTGTTGACGACTTGAATAAGACTCGTATTATCGACCAGGTTATCGCTGAAGAAAAACCGGTTGAAGACGACAAAGTCTACAACATGGCTATGATTGAACAGCAGCCTGAATTCCCCGGTGGTACACAGGCCATGTACAAATGGCTCAGCGACCACATCAACTATCCCGCAGTTGCAGCAGAAGAAGGTGTACAGGGTAAAGTTATCGTGGAATTCATCGTTTCTAAGACCGGTGCGGTTGAAAACGTACGCGTGCTCCGCGGTCGTCACCCCGCTCTTGATAAAGAAGCTGTTCGCGTTGTCAAAGCAATGCCGAAATGGAATCCGGGACGTAACAACAGTAATCCTGTAAAGGTTACTTACACCCTCCCCGTTACATTCAAACTCCAGCAGTAATTCGCTTTTGAATTCCATATCCCTTCCACATGAAGAAGCCGACTTACAGTCGGCTTCTTTTTTATTATAATAATATCCTGCGTCACCATGCTTATTATGAAAAGATTCGCTAACTTCGCAATACCTTTATGAAAAAGGCATGGAAAATATTCCGTACCTTCGTTTTGGCGTTGGTTTTTGTACTGATCGCAGTTCCGGTCAGTCTCTATATTATACTCTCTACCGAATGGGCGCAGAATGATATCCGACGTGTTGCATCAAGCGAACTTTCAGCTCTATTAGGAACCGATGTCACCCTTGGCCGTATAGAAATCCATCCTTTTCACGAATTATCAATTCATGATGTCGAAGCTCTTGATGACTTCGGACGCACAGCATTGCGTATAGACAGGATAAGTGTCGGTTTTGAGCTTTTTTATCTTTTACGCACAGGGAGGCTCGTTGTAAATTATGCTTTGGTCGAAGGACCTGATTTAATTTTGTACAAAACAAATTCCGATTCACCACTCAACATTGCAAATATAATTGACAATCTCAAATCAGACCGTCCTACACGTCCGCAGTCGCATTATGACCTAATGGTCAACACGGTTATAATCAGAAAAGGATGCATGCGTTTCGATGTCCTTGATAAGCCTTATCGCGACAGTATATTCGACCCCTCTCATATTTATGTTCATGATGTATTGTTGCACGCATATATTCCTCGCATTTCTAATGACGAATACAGAGTGGAAATTGACCGTTTTTCGTTGACCGAGCAAAATGGTTTTACCCTCTCTGATTTAACAGCGGCAGCTCATATCACACCGCAGGGGTCGGAACTTGAATATCTAAACATAAGATTACCGCATTCTGAAGTTTCACTTGCTCCTATATCACTTGAAAATCAAGGATTTTCAGGATTAGAGGATATATACAAAAA
Organism: uncultured Bacteroidales bacterium; assembly: GCA_947175535.1. Taxonomy (GTDB): domain Bacteria; phylum Bacteroidota; class Bacteroidia; order Bacteroidales; family Muribaculaceae; genus CAG-873. The sequence goes on along the minus strand of CAMWNF010000004.1, from coordinate 40,225 downwards.
CGAAGGAATAAGTATTGGTATAAATCAGGGCAGTGTAATATATCCACCTGATTTTTCAGCTTTTTTTCCTCCATTGACTGGGGTGAAGGATTCAATAGACGTAATTTTAGCAGGTTCAATTTCAAGTGAAAATGCCACAATATCACCTTTGACACTCACTCAGACAAAAGGAAATTTTGTAGTGACTTTAGCAGGTTCGGTAAGTGACCTGAAAAAAGGCGTGGATGCGTCTTACACTCTCGATTACCTTAGATTTTCATCTGATAAATGTGGCATTAGTTCACTATGCTCCCTTTTTGGCGGTACAGATGACAAAACGGTTGAAAATATAATAGCAAAGATGCGGGATAACGATACGTTCTCTACCTCCATAACTGCAGCAGGAAAAATTAACGAATCCAAAATTGATGCACGTATATCATTGGCTGATAATGCAGTCCAACTTACCGCTCATTATAATACTGACGACACATTTCATATTGTCAACTTTTCAGCCGAAAGTAAGATTGAGTGTAAGAACTTAAAATCATTGCTTGGGGATAAAGGACCTTCTGCTTTGGAAGCAAACCTACGAGCCGAAGGTCGTTATGGAAATATAAAACCCATGCTAACGCTGAGCGTAGATTCTGCTTCAGTCGATTTCATGGGACACCGCTATAGCCCTATTACCGCCACATTGGAGATGGTGGATAAAACGCTTGAGCTTGATCTATGTGTTCTTGACCCGATGGCGACTATTATATCAGAGTGGAATGCTGAGTTGACACCCGAAATGAAACACATCTCGGCATCTGTAGATGTTGAAAATTTCTCTCCGGAAAAACTATTGCTCATCGATAACTACCGGGACTATAATCTAAAAGCAGTCCTATCCTCAAATATAGAATTTTCTTCACTTGACGATATCACCGGTTATCTTACTTTGACTGATTTAGATTTTATCGATGACAAACCGGCAACTCCCGATTTAACAATTAAATCTTTCACTATAGAAAGCGCGCCGGTTGATGATGCCCCCGCTCTTACCATTCAATCCGATTTTATAAATGCCACATTAGATGGCAACTACCGCTTCACCAGCCTATATTCCGACTTAAAGGATATGGCAGAGATGATTTTTCCTTCTATAAAATCTTCTGTACGGCAACAACCAATACAAACTCGCTCCAAACTTTTAACTAATAATTTCACTTACCACATCGATATCAATGAGTGTGAGAATTTATGCAAGTTTTTCAATCTTCCCATATCTGTAATCTATCCTATAGAATTAGACGGACATATATCGGAAATAAATAGTTCGGCGTCGCTTACACTCAACGCACCATATATTTTACAGGGTGATAAGATAATCGAAAACACGACTTTGAATGCGGAGATGAAAGGCAGTCGTAATAGCGCATCGGTAAACTTCACCACAAAAATGCCGACAAAAAAAGGACCGATGACCGCTTTCGCCGAACTTACTGCTTCTTCTAATAGAATTGATAACAATATCAAATGGAATATTGACCGTAAAATTCCGATTAACGGTTCGTTTAACTTCACTACCAATCTTTTCCGAAATTTCGATAATACCCTGACCACGTCTATAACGTTCCATCCGGGCACTATCAATTTCGGCAATGATATTTGGTCGATAAATCCGTCAACAATCAGTCTATCACAAAATAAATATGAAATACAGAATTTTGCATTGACATCTGAAGACAAAGCAATTGCAATCAACGGTGTTGTCTCTGATTCTCCCGATGACTCGATACATATAAGTCTATCAAAAATAGCGTTACTCGATATATTCGAGACTCTTGAAATAGACAAGGCTCTAATCGGTGGAATTGCTACCGGCGATTTCTCAGGAAATGCCCTACTCTCTTCTCAACCGATGATATATTCTGACAATCTTCATGTCGACAATATCAGCTATAACCGTTGTGTACTTGGAGATGCAGACATAAAAGCCAAATGGGATAACGATAAAAAATCGTTTTATCTCGATGCAGATGTCATCGGAAATGGCGGGCTCCATTCGTATATTAAAGGTGATATATATCCTGCAGGAGAAGCTCTGGATATTAATTTCGATGCCAATCATATTCCTGTCGGATTTATGAAACCTTTCATGGAAGCATTTGCATCCGACCTTAATGGTTTTGCATCCGGTAAAGCCCGACTGTTCGGAACCTTCAAGTATATAGACCTTGAAGGTGATGTCTTCGCCGATAATCTAAATATCAAGATAGCATTTACAAATACATGGTATTCAGCCTCGGATAGTATAAGATTAAGACCTGGCATTATTGATGTTGACAACGTTACAATCAGAGATATTAATGGCAATACGGCTATGCTTAACGGTGTAGTCCGCCATACTTTTTTCAAAGAACCATCATTTAATTTTACTGTTTCAGATGCACATGATTTCCTAAGCTATGATGTCGACTCCCGTTTAAGTCCTGACTGGTACGGAACTATATATGGGAATGGCGGTGCTACCATCACGGGTGAACCCGGAGTGGTGAACATTGGAGTGAATATGTCGACCGCACCTAAATCGTCTTTTACATTTGTGTTGTCTGATCGTCTTGACGCAGATGAATACTCATTCATAACATTTAAGGACAGCCGGGCGGAAGCAAGACGTGATTCACTGATGAAAGCAGACAATGTTCCGACTGTTGTCAGACTATTACGTGAACGGCTTGGTGTTGAAAATAACAACTCCACTTCCGCATACAACATGGATTTACAGATAGGAGTTACACCCGAAGCCCGTATAACTTTGGTTATGGACCCTGTAAGCGGCGATGAAATCAAGGCTACAGGCGCGGGCAACCTACGCATGACCTACGGTTCTCTCAACAATGATTTGAAGATGTATGGTACATACACGCTCAATCATGGCAGCTATAATTTCACGCTTCAGGATATCATCATCAAGGACTTCACTATTAAAGAAGGAAGTAGTATCGCTTTTCATGGCGACCCATATTCTGCTCAGCTCGATATCGAAGCCATATATGCTGTAAACGCGAATCTTAGTGACCTTGATGAATCATTTCTCCTCGACAAAGACCTTAACCGAACTAATGTTCCTGTGCACGCACTTCTGAAAGTAACCGGAGATATGCGACAGCCTGATATTGATTTTGACCTTGAATTCCCGACCCTTACCCAGGACACATATAGAAAGGTTCGCAGTATAGTCAGCACAAAGGAGATGATGAACCGTCAGATAATCTATCTTCTTGCACTTAACAGATTCTACACTCCTGATTATATGGCGTCGACCACTAAAGGTAATGAGCTCTTCTCCGTAGCCTCATCTACCATTTCAAGCCAGTTGAGCAGCATGCTCGGAAAATTGAGCGACGACTGGAGCATTGCGCCTAACCTCAGAAGTGACCGTGGCGATTTTTCAGATGTGGAAGTTGATGTAGCGTTGTCAAGCCGACTGCTTAATAACCGTCTATTATTTAACGGAAACTTCGGATATCGAGATAAGACCCTTAACACCAATCAGTTTATCGGGGATTTTGATGTTGAATACTTACTTAACCCTAAAGGCTCATGGCGTCTGAAAGCTTATAACAGGTATAACGACCAAAATTATTATGTGCGTACGGCGCAGACCACTCAGGGTGTAGGACTTGTATTCAAGAAAGACTTCGACGATTTCTTCGGCTTTCTTCGTCGAAAAAAACATCATACGGTCACAATCAATCCGGATTCAGTTTCCCCGCAAAACGCAATAGTTATTCCAGATTCCATCGCACACCCATCCAACCCGCTAATACAGTAATATAATGCTTGATATAATCAACTCAATAAGTTCTTTTATCTCCGACAATATACTGATAGTCGTTCTGCTTGCAGCTGCAATATATTTTACATATGTAACCCGCGGCGTTCAGTTCCGCCTATTCGGCGAAATGATAAGACTCCTGCTCAAGTCAGGAAAGAGCGATAATGACGCTCGTTCCCGTGAAACCGACGGACATCACACTATCAGCTCTTTTCAGGCATTCATGGTTTCAATTGCGAGCCGTGTCGGCACAGGTAATCTCGCGGGTGTAGCGACTGCAATAGCCTTAGGTGGACCGGGAGCGGTGTTCTGGATGTGGATTATTGCCCTTCTTGGAGCAGCCTCCGCATTCATAGAATCAACCCTTGCCCAGTTATATAAAATCCGTGGTGAGAAATCGTTTGTCGGAGGACCGGCTTATTATATCTCCAAAGGTTTACGTAACCGTGCATGGGCTATATGCTTCGCGATTCTGATAACGCTGACATTTGGTCTGGCATTCAATTCCGTCCAGGCGAATACTATCGCAGAGGCATTCGGCAATACATTTTCCGTACCTCCCCTTGCAACAGCAATTACTCTTTCAATTCTCACATTAATTATTATATGGGGAGGTATTCAGAGCATTGCCAGATTCAGCGAGATAATAGTACCGGTAATGGCTATAGCATATCTGACTCTTGCGATTGTAATCGTTGCACTTCATATAAATGAATTGCCGGCTGTACTGAAACTTATCATCAGCAATGCCTTTGGTTTTGATCAGGCAATGGGTGGAACCTTCGGCATGGCTGTTATAATGGGTACTAAAAGGGGGCTTTTCAGTAACGAGGCAGGCGAAGGCTCTGCCCCGAATGTAGCAGCCACCGCTTCAGTCTCCCACCCTGTCAAACAAGGTCTGATTCAATCGCTCGGCGTGCTGACAGACACTCTGCTTGTATGCTCTTGCACTGCATTTATAATCCTTATCAGTGGTGCTTACCTCGGAAATGCCGATGGTATAGTATTGACCCAAACAGCTGTCGACATGGGTCTCGGGCACGAAGGAATTGGGTCGCTGTTCGTAAGCATAGCGATATTTTTCTTCGCTTTCAGTTCGATTGTAGCCAATTATTATTACGGCGAGACAAATCTGCGCTTTATCAGGAAGTCATACCCGCTCATAGCCATATACCGGGTACTGGTGGCCGCTATGGTGTTCGTCGGTTCTATTGCTACTCTTGATTTCGTATGGAGTTTTGCCGACATAACTATGGCACTGATGACACTTTGCAATCTGGCTGCAATAGTCTTACTTGGGAAATATGCAGTTAAGTGTCTTAATGACTATTGTTCACAGCGCAGGCGTGGATTAGACCCTGTCTACACCTCCGGAATAATCCCGGAAATCGCAGAAGACACTCCTTGTTGGAATCCTATTCAGGATGAAAATGCCGGTTCTGACATGCAAACCAATGCAAACAAATCATAAGAAATTAATAAATATTTGTTAAACCGCTCGGTATTGGCTAATTTCGCATTGAAATTATGTCAACCAATAAACATATTAAATATTATTTTTCAGCTGTAGCATTGGCTTTATGTCCTTTAGCCACGGTAGCATCCGATGTTTCCGACCCGTTTGCGACTGATGACTTTGATGTGTTTTTATCTGCGGTAGAAAAGACTTTACAGTTAGAGGAACTTTCCCGCCGCGAGGCATTGACTGAAGATATAATCAATTTTGCCAACTCATTTTTGGGTAAGCCATATCGTCGCGGGGCAAAAGGTCCGAAGGCTTTCGATTGCTCAGGTTTTACCAGCTACGTTTTCCGACAGTTCAACACCAGACTGGGGGCTTCATCCCGTGCTCAGTATCTTCAGGGTGAAGCCGTAGAGACCGAGGACGTTCGTCCCGGCGACCTACTCTTTTTCAGCGGTCGGCGTGCAGGAAAAACAGTTGGACACGTCGGTATCGCTGTTGACATAGATGATAAGGGTAATATTTCGTTCATTCATGCCGCTAACACAGGTGGTATACGCATCGACAAAGTGCAAGATGGCGGATATTATTCACGCCGATACATCGGAGCACGCCGTGTTATTTGATTTCTAACTTTCAAAATATCTCCAATCATGATGAACATAGGTGACAAAGTTGAAGACCTGTTAGGTCTCGACCAAAATGGGAAGGAAGTACGTTTGAGTGACTATCCCGGTAAAACAATTGCGCTCTATTTTTATCCTAAGGATATGACATCAGGATGTACTGCCGAAGCATGTAATCTGCGTGACAACTATCATCAGCTTATTGATGCCGGCTATCAGGTAATAGGAGTGAGTGTCGACTCTGCTGACTCCCATAAGAAATTTATAGCCAAGAATAATCTACCCTTCCCGCTCATCTCTGACACAGACCACAAACTTGTCGAAAAATTCGGTGTATGGGGCGAAAAATCTATGTATGGTCGCAAATATATGGGAACATTCCGCACCACCTTCATCATCTCACCCGAAGGTATCATCACCCGCGTCATCACCCCCAAAGAAATCAAAACCAAAGACCACGCCGCCCAAATCTTAGGATAGGTATAATAATATCCGTTAACACTGGGTCTGTATATAAACTGCACCCCAAAAGTATTGAATGTAACTTTTGGGGTGCAGTCATATTTTGCTCTTAACACATCCGATGCTTCCTATTCGTAGTTGCTGACCATGAATGTGGCGAGACCCTCACGTCCATACCAGATAGCAATGCGTCCTATGTGGTTCTCTTCGTCCCAATACCAACATCCGGCACCTCCGTATGTCATCTGGAAGTCCCCACCGGAGGCACCAAGTAGACTCATCTCATAGCGACAGAAGTCGTAGCTGAGATCATCGTCGATATATGTCACCAAATCCTGGCTCATCATCGATGCTTTTGCACGCCAGTGATAGCCGGTGAGCACGAGACTGTATGGCTTGCCGTTAATCATCATTGCCATGACAAAAGGCAGGCGTGCGCCTCCACGGAGCGACGAGTTACCTGTGCCCGACCACCATGTGATTCCATCACTCATTTCGCGACCGTTGAGATGAGCCGGCATTACTGACAGCAGTGAACCTGAACCATTAAGAAGATATGCATGTATTGAGCCGTTGCCCTCGCCCTCCGTGTCTCCAACAAGGATAGGCGCGTTGTTGTCAGTACCGAAAAGCGATATCATCTGGAACCAAGCCTTGTCATTAGACGGATAGCCGGTAGAGATGATGCGTGAGTCCGTGATACTGCCGGCAGTGATGCTGACTGCTACATGTTCGCCTGTTGATGTTTTGGTCGGCATATAGGTGACGACTGCATCGGCTGTGATATCACCGGCGACCTGAATAAACATGCTGGCATCAACCTCATGGCTATTTGTGTAGACCGGTTGAGGCAATGTGCCAACCTTGACAGGAGCAGATGAGAGTGAAGTCCAGTAATATATATCGCTGGTCTTTCCTGATAGACCGCCTGTCGCTGCTATGAGGTGACCTTTCCAGTCGTTAGTTATATTGACGATGTCCGAAGGACTGAGAGAACCGAGATTAAGGGTCTCGCCAGTGGGCTCAAGAGTGGCAGCATCCCATATTTTGAATGCGAGGCTGTGGTCAGGCACTATATTGCGACCGTTGGTATTGCCCCAAGCATATACTCGTGAGAAACCAACCAGACGGTCATCACAGAATGCCGGGAAGAAGAGTAAGTCACCGTTGGGGTCATTGTCAATCTCACCGGTTGCCGCCTTGCCTGGATAGCCGAGTTCGAAGTATAATTTTTCGGCTTGAAGACGTGACAGCGAGTAACCTTCACCCTCCGGAAGCAGGTCACTTGCGCCAAGATTGACCGTATAGACCTGCTGATGTTTGCCATCGCCTGAAGTGATGGTGTATTTCACTTCCTTGGTGAAATCCTGAGGTTCAAGAGGAGATGGTGAGCATGTTGCACCCATAGGGAGATAGAATATGGGATAAGCACATGAAAGTTCGTTTTGCACGTCGGCAAAAGGATTGACCTTGACTGTTATTTCATTACCGTTGATACCGGCTTTGTATATGTTGCCGGTCGCACCCTTGACCGAGAAACTGCCGGTGAGATCCGTACGAGCCATCTCTTTGTCATAGTCGTAGTCATCACAGGCAATAAACTGTGTGGCCGCCGCCAAGACTATAATCGAAGCTAAATATTTATAGTATTTCATAAACGACAGATTTAATCAAATTGACCGTAGATTCTATATTTACGCGTTTTACCGTTGCCGGCGCGGACACTGACTACAATGCCTTCACCCGTTATATCGTGCAGACCGGTGAGACCGGGTGTGATTATAGCATCATAGGTCACTTGTGCCGAGAGATATACCTTATGCAGGTCTACTTCGTCGTACAGATTGAAGGGAACGTGAACGCACGCCATACCGTAGCCGCCCGCCACATTCTCGGGTGTGATATCGCCTGTGATTTCATTACCATCGCCATCATATTCGGTGATAGTGAAATATATGGGAGTGTCCTGCTGGGCGGATTTCATCATCGACAACTGGTGGATGAGATTGTCATTATGGGCAAACTCGAGATCAGCTTCGTGACAAGAACCTAACACTGAGTTGACTAACAACACCGCAGCCGCTTTAAGAGTTATTTTGATTATATTTTTCATTGCTATTTAACTTTCACAGTTATTTAGAATTGCTATTACCAACCTGGGTTATCAACGCAAAGCGAATTTTGCGATACTTCGCCGGATGGCAGAGACAGATAATAATAGTGAGGAAGGAAGATGCGTTGACGACCTCCATCGGCATCGACAGTGGTGTATTCAAAGGAAGTTCCGTTGCGTGTGGCTTTATGGCCATGTACGTTCTTTCCGTTAATCACGCCTTCAGCCATGCGCCAGCGGCGGAGATCCCAAATGCGATGGCCTTCGCCGGCGAGTTCGACACAACGTTCCTTACGGAGAATGGTCATAAAATCGTCAAGCGACATGGCGGCAGTGAAGGTACGGGCGGGAAGATTGACCCGTCGTCGCACTTCGTTCAACGGCTCCATCGCATCAGATAACTTATTGAGCTGCGCAAGGGCTTCTGCCTTATTCAAAAGAACCTCGGCATAGCGGATGATTATATCGGTGTTGTAGCTGCCCTCGGTGGGGAATGTCGAGTTGCCTTCCTGAAGATATTTGCGGAGATAGTAGCCTGTCACAGTATGACCATCGGCATCCTCGGAGATTGAGAACGAGCGGAATGAATCAGAGCCGCCTTCAAAAGTCTCAATAGTACGACCTTCCCATTTCGCACCGTTGTAGAGTACGGTAGCATGGAAGCGTGGTTCACGGTCGGTGTATGGGTCAGCGTGATTGGTTGAGTAAGTATTCCAGTCAAACTCCGTGCCGTCTTTGAATTCATACATATCGACAAGTTCTGCTGTCGGCTGTGAGTTGGCAAGCACCTGGTTTCCGTAGACAGATCGGTCGCCAAATGGACGGTAATCGGTATCGAAACCATTTGTGAGGACATTTTTCTGGAAACGAATACCAAAAATAATCTCCTTACTGTTGTCCTGATCGGAGCTGACATCGAAGAGCTTGGCATAGTCAGGGACGAGTGAATAGTACTTAGCGCATTCGTCGGCTGCCGATACGGCGAGTTCCCAATTTTTGGCATATAATGCGATACGTGAGATGAAAGCATATGCCATCCCTTTTGTGGCGCGTCCGGTCCAAGCTGCCGGCCATTTCTCGGGGAGAACTTTCGCTACATCCTTAAGTTCGTTGAGTATATACTCGTAGGTGGCTTCTTCAGAGATGCGGGCGCGATTGCGGTCCTGCTCGTAGGCACCATCATCGAGCCATCCGCCGCCACCCGAATGGTCGGTGCGGAGCACGACGCCGCCATAGACTCTTGCCAAGTAAAAATAGTTTATGGCATTGCAGAAACGACCTTCGGCACGACGGATATCATACCATTCGTCGCCCCATTTGTGACCGTAACGCTCAAGGTCGTTGAGCATCGCGTTGGTGCGTTTGATGCGACCATAAACAGCCGTCCAACAGTCGAAGAGGTCGGCATTGCCTTTACCGAATCGGCTTTGCTCGAAAAGTGCGCGGTTATAGGTGCCAATCCACCAATACGGACTTTTCATAATGTCGCTGTAGTTGTCATAGAATTTGTCGCGGTTTGCGACAATCGACTGGTCGTTGAATGACTTGTAGGCTGCCGTGACGTATGCGTCGGCGTTGTCCTGGCTACTCCAGACAGCGAGATCACCGAACGTCGAGGTGTCATTGATGTCGAGGACATCATTGCATGAGCTTGTAGCCATGACTATGGCGGTTGCTGCTGCGATATATTTGATTGTCTTGTTCATATTTTGAATCCGGTTGATTAGAATGAAACATTAAGACCAAGCGTCCATGTGCGTTGTTGCGGATATAGGTTGAAGGTCGCTGATGGAGTCTCAGGGTCAACATATTTATGATGGCTGAATGTCAGCAAGTTGGCACCTGCAACATAGACATTTATGCCTGTGAACGGGGTCTTGCGGAGCACTGTTTCGGGGACATTGTAGCCGAAGGTCAGATTTTTGAGACGTAGATACTCGCCGTTGACCATCCAGAAGTCAGAAATGAGAATGTTGTTACCTCCAGAGCCTGTGGTAAGACGCGGGTATTTGGCATTGGGATTCTCGGGTGTCCAGCTGTTTTCGGCAACATATTTCACGCCGTTACCGTTTTGATCAAAGGCTGTGTTGAGCATCGTGCCGACAACCCACTTGTAACTATCGTTGCCGCCGAGCATATAGTCGCAGTGGCTTACACCTTGCCAAAGCATGTTGAGATAGAAGTTCTTATAGTAGAAATCGGCATTAAGAGAGAAGGATATTTCGGGCATTGTGCCATAACCGATGCGTATCATATCGAGCACCTCATTGTTATTGTCTACGAAATTGATACGACCGTCGCCGTTGATATCGACATAACGGATGTCGCCCAAACGCGGTCCTGTCGAACTTGCGTGCCAGGACGTGCCGTCGAGACGCGGAGCGTTGATAAGTTGCTCTTCCGTGCGATATAAACCGTCAGATTTGAGACCGTAGCGCACGCCCAAAGGTTGTCCGATACGAGGCTGAAGTGATGTTGGATAGCTTGGGGTGAGATTGCGTTTCAGCACCTTGTTACGGGCAAAGCCGAAGGTGCCTCGCAGACGGTAACTGAAATCCTTGTTGACGGTGAGCTGATGTTTGAGGGTGAAATCGATACCACGGTTATCCATACTGCCGGTGTTGCCTTGTTTAGGGTGCGTACCGCCGAGTGATGGGGCGTATTCGCCACCGACGCTTTCCAGCAGATTGGCGGTGTATTGATAGAATACATCTATTTCGGCTCCGAATTTACGTCTTAATATATCGAAATCAAGACCAATGTTGTAGGACTCAGTCGTACTCCATTTCAGGTTGCGCTGGAGATAGGAGTCGGTGTAGTAGTTCTTATAAACCGTGTCGCCGAAGATGATGCTGTTCTGGGCCGTCTTAAAGGTGGCGTTGTAGAGGAATGCTTCGATATTGTCCTTGCCTGATTTACCCCAGCTCGCACGCAACTTAAGGAAGTCAATCCAGGGGGCGTTCTCTGACAGGAATGATTCGGAACTTATCACCCACCCCGCCGATACAGAGGGGAAGAAGCCCCAACGGTTTTCGGGCGCGAACTTGTAAGAACCATCGTAGCGGAACGAGAGGTCAATAAGATATTTATTATCTAAATCATCGCTCAGCCGACCGATATGCTAAACAATTGAGGAATATCCATATTTGCCGACGAGACGACCGGGTATCTCTACACCAAGACTGAGGTCGATAGGATCGGTCGCAGCAAATTGGTTTGCCTCGCCTTGCATTCCGTCGCTGCTATTTTTTTGAGCTTCGTAGACATATAACGCCGAAACAGTGTGTTTGCCGAATTTGCGGCTGTAGTCAATCTGCGGGCGCAAGATCCAACCGTCGTTCACCTGAAGGAATTTAAGGAATGCTCCTCCTTCGGTAGTACCGGATTTGCGTGTAAGCACAGGCTCTCCCGGCGTGATGCTGTTGATGACCATCTGTTCATAGGAGTTCATAAAGTTGCGGATTTTTGTGTTTCCGTAGTAGTATGAACCCCATACACTGACCTTCAACCCTTTGAGGACAGGTGTGAGTTCCCCGAAACTGTATTCGAGTTTGAGATTGGATGTTACCTGATTGTTATAGTTGCGTTGCCAACCGGAATTTTCGATTGATGCGCCGACATTGAATTGTCCGTCGCCGCCTGTGGTCTGGGCAAGAGGATAGCCATCATATGTCGATTTATATATAGGCAATGCATGGGTAGCTTCGAAAGCCGGATTCCATGCGTAAGTATTACCGAGGTCGAAGCCTGGTCCATAGTTTTCAGCTTTGTAGCCGGAAATATTGGCTGTAAATCGGAGACCTTTGGCAACTGACATATCGATGTTGGCGCGCAGGTTGTAGCGGCGGTATTCGGTGCGCCGCATCGTACCTTCCTGGTCAAGGATACCAAGACTTACATAATAAGTAGCCCTTTGTGTACCACCTGATGCGCTGATGTTGTGTTTCTGGGTGAAAGCCGTACGCCAGAGCTTATCCTGCCAATTGGTTTCACCGTATATGGTACCCGGGGCGTTTTCCATCACCTGCTGCTGGATGTCAGCTGTATAACGAGGTGTATAACCATCCATTTCGCTTGCGCGGTTGTGCCAGTACATATACTCACGGGCGTTCATCAATTCAGGCATAGCTGTGTTATTGACAAAAGAGAACGAACCATCGTAGCTGATTTTGGCTTTGCCTTCAGAACCTTTCTTCGTGGTTATCAGGATGACACCGTTGGCACCTTGCACACCATAGATGGCAGCGGCTGCGTCTTTCAGCACCGATACACTCTCGATATCGTTCGGGTTGACATTGTCCATTGAAGAAGGCACACCGTCGACGATACACAGCGGACCGCTGGCGGCGAAGTCATTGAGACCGCGGACGTGGATTGTCGAATGGTCAGAACCAGGACGACCGGTCGACTGGACTGCGGTGAGACCAGCGATTTTACCGGTAAGCATATTCGAGGTGTTGGTCATCGGTGCTGAAACAAGCTCTTTAGAAGTAACTGTCGACACAGAGCCGGTCAATGAAACCTTTTTTGTTGTACCGTAGCCGATAGCCACGACTTCGTCGAGCATTTGCGAATCCTCGTGGAGAACTATCTCGACGTCTGAGTGACCATCGAGTTTCACATCCTGGGATTTGTATCCTATAAAACTAACATGAAGTGTTGAATTTAGGTCAGGCACTCTGAGCATAAATCTGCCATCAATATTTGTGGCTGTCGCCACTGACGGATTGCCCTTAAGCACTACACTCACTCCCGGCATAGTCTCGCCGGAGCTGTCGCACACTGTACCGGTGACTATCGTTTGGGCTGATACATCCAAGGCTAACGCAGCCATTATCACGAATGAGAGCAGCCTTAATGCACTTGCAAATTTATTTATCATATTATATGGATTAGATGTTTAGGGTATAAAATATATGAGCGGTATGATTACACGTTCGCACTGCGGGTAATCAATAGCCGCTTGTGGTTATTCCAGCCTTGATGCCACTCCAAAGATTGCGGTTGCGCACGTGACCGAGATCGAATACCATCAGACCGTCGGTATGAACCAGACACAAAATGGTGGCGTCGCGCATCTTTGCTGTGTCATAAGCGTAGGCAGGAAGCGACCCCCATACTTTTGTCGAGCTGTTCTTGGGTATATATTGCGCGTAGGTAGTCACGAAGTTTTCGACTGTCCAATCACTGTTAGGATTGTCAACGATGAAAATATCAGAGGCGTAGGCGCCGAGCACAAAGACGTCGATATCTTCGGCAAAACCTGTATTTTCATATCCCTTGATATACTGCATTCCGGTGGGTACATAATTTTTCGTCGCCCAATTCTGACCGACAGAGTAGCGTGATGTCCATTGTGCCGATGCCCATAGATGTATTTCACATTCGGGAGCAATCTCCTTTACCTTGCGGCTAATGGCACGGATAGTCTCCGAAACGGCGTTAGTACGGAAATAAACCCATTCGGAAAAATACTGGCCGAAACCACCGTCGGCGTTTATAAAGTCGTTTTGATCTTTTATTTTGAGTCCTGTTTCTGTTTCAAACTGCTTGACGAAGTTGTCGCCGTAGCCATACCAATTCCCGGCAAGGTCGGAGTTGGAGTAGCGCACATAGTCGAGGCTCATGCCGCGGAATGATTTGTGGTGCTTATACTTTGCGACGACTTCAGCGCATATATCGGCGCAGTATTCCCTTACTTTCGGAAATGCAGGGTCAAGCACTGCGGCATCGGCATTGATATCGTCGCGGATATCGACGATTGTATAGCTCGATCTATCTTCGCTCATCACTTTCTTATACTGAGTGTAGCCGTCCCAGCGGTCAGATTCGTAAGCCGGACCGACGCGTCGCTGTGTACTGCCTACGCACAGAGGATCCATGCCCATAATCACCTGCATATCGAGTTCGTCACATCTGCTCATGATATATTCAACCACATCGTAGCCTATATCCGCGTTTTGTTTGAGCGATTCAATCTGGCATAATGTGGTGCCTTCGGCAATCTTCGCATCCATATACAGAATTGTGATGCCGGTCTCTTTGGTCATAGCCAGATATTTATCCACCTGGTCTCGGTTCTTGAGCATTGGAAGATTGAAAGCACCACTTATCCACATTGCCTTAGGCTTGGGATCTTTGACTGTGGATTGGGATGGAGGTAGTGGTGGCATTGGACTGTCGTCTACAAAACCGCCATTGTTGTCTGAGCAACTCAGTAGAGCAAACGCTGCTAACGGGAGCAGATACTTTTTTAACATGGAGTTAGAATAAAGTTATATATTAATTAAGTTATTTATTAACAATGTACTCTTAAATAAAGAAACAGCCTTTTTGGACAGATTTATCGTTAATTGATTTTTACAAAAGTATTAATTTTTTTAATATCCAAGCAATTTTTATCAGGAATTAATTATCTTCTATTGAATATTTAACACTTACCCATTTTCCCAAATGATTAAAAATAACAGAAAAATTTCTTTATTTTAAGTAGTTTGGTTTGCAGATTCTCCAAAGTTTATTAATTTTGTCGTGGCTTAAAGTTTAAGAAGATATCTGAAGCTTATGACCATACATTTTGTATTGACTTAAATCTCACTATAGAACAATCACTAACTTAAAGTTATGGCAGAAAAAAAAGAAAAATTGTTCGACCAGTTCCCCGGCATCAGCTATGAAGAATGGCGTGCTAAGGTTGAGACTGACCTCAAGGGAGCCGATTTCAACAAGAAATTGGTTTGGAGAACAAACGAAGGCTTCAATGTCCAGCCCATTTATCGTGCTGAAGACATCGCAGACTTCAAGACAACAGAATCGCTCCCCGGCGAATATCCTTTCATCCGCGGGACCAAAACTAACAATGAATGGCTGACCCGTCAGGAAATTCTATCGGAAGATCCCGCCGAAGCAAATAAAACAGCCGTTGAAGTTCTTGGTAAAGGTGTAAATTCACTTGGTTTCAAAGTTCCTGAGCCCTCAGAAGCTGCTATCGAAGCACTTCTCGATGGTATCGACCTCGAAAAAGTTGAAATTAACTTCAACTGCTGCCAGCGTAAGGCTCAGACTCTCGCTGAGGCACTCGTAAAATATCTCAAAACTAACGGTGCCGAAAAGAAATTCCACGGCTCCATTAACTATAATCCGCTCCGCAGATCACTCCGTCATAGCGGAGAACTTCCCGCTGACATCGTTGAGAATGCAAAAAAACTTATCGAGACTGTAAAAGAAATTCCCGCACTTCGCGTTCTTGCTGTTGACTCAGTTCTTTTCTGCGATGGCGGCGCATATATCTTCCAGGAACTCGGTTATGCACTTGCATGGGGAGCTCAGTGGATGACATCCCTCACAGATGCAGGTCTCAATGCAGATGAAGTTGCAGACCGCATCAAGTTCAACATGGGTGTTTCTTCGAATTACTTCATGGAACTCGCCAAATTCCGTGCCGCACGCATGCTTTGGGCTCAGATTGTTGAGCAATACAAGCCCGCATCTGTTGATGCAGCCAAGATGCACGTTCATGCTGCGACTTCGAAGTTCAACCAGACAATCTATGACGCTCATGTCAATCTGCTCCGCAGTCAGACTGAAGCGATGTCAGCTGCTCTTGCCGGTGTTGACTCAATTACAGTTGTTCCGTTCGACACTCCTTACAAAACTCCGGACGCATTCTCAGAACGTATCGCACGCAACCAGCAGTTCCTTCTTAAAGAAGAAAGCCATCTCGACAAAGTTGTTGACCCTGCAGGCGGCAGCTACTATGTAGAGACCCTTACCCTCTCTATCGCAAACGAAGCATGGAAACTCTTCCTTGATGTCGTTGAGAGAGGTGGCTTCTTTGCTGAAGTTTCAAACGGCAACGTTCAGAAAGCGGTCAACGAATCTTGCGAAAAACGTCACACCGATGTTGCACGTCGCAAAGAAATACTTCTCGGAACCAACCAGTATCCTAATATCAACGAAAAAGCAGCTGATAAGATTGAAACCAAGGCATGCCATTGCTGCTGCCGTGACAAGGCTGAAAACGAAGGTGGCTTGACTATGAAACGTGCGGCTACAGATTTTGAGGAACTGCGTCTTGCAACTGAAGCCGCAACAAAGCGTCCGAAAGTATTCATGCTTACTATCGGCAACCTCGCAATGCGTCTTGCCCGCGCTCAGTTCTCTACAAACTTCTTCGGTTGCGCCGGTTACGAGATTATCGATAACCTTGGCTTCGAAACTGTTCAGGAAGGTGTTGACGCAGCTCTTGAAAAAGGTGCTGATGTTATCGTCCTTTGCTCAAGCGACGACGAATATGCTACACTCGCTCCCGAAGCGTTCAAATATCTCGATGGTCGTGCGGAATTTGTTGTAGCAGGTGCACCCGCATGCATGGAAGACCTCAAAGCAGCAGGCATCAACGAGTTCATCCATGTTCGCTGCAACGTTCTTGATACTCTCAAAGCTTTCAATGCCAAACTTCTCAAATAATATCGACAATGAAACCCGATTTTAAAAACATAGATATCGCAAAAGACGCATTCGGTGTGCAGCATGCACCCGTTGCAGGTGGAGAAGATTGGCTCACACCCGAACTTATCCCCGTAAAACCCATCTATACAAAGGATGATCTCGAAGGTCTCGAACACCTCAACTATGTTTCCGGTATTCCTCCGTTCCTTCGTGGTCCGTACAGTGCAATGTACCCTCTTCGTCCCTGGACAATCCGTCAGTATGCAGGTTTCTCTACAGCTGCTGAATCAAATGCTTTCTACCGTCGTAACCTTGCATCAGGTCAGAAAGGTCTTTCAGTGGCGTTCGACCTTGCGACACACCGCGGATATGACGCTGACCATGAGCGCGTTGTAGGTGACGTTGGTAAAGCAGGTGTATCGATTTGCTCAATCGAAGACATGAAGGTGCTTTTCGATGGTATTCCCTTGAATAAGATGTCTGTTTCGATGACAATGAACGGTGCAGTGCTTCCGGTTCTCGCATTCTATATCAATGCAGGTCTCGAACAGGGTGCCAAACTCGAAGAAATGGCGGGTACAATCCAGAATGATATCCTCAAGGAATTTATGGTGCGTAACACCTATATATATCCGCCTGAATTCTCGATGCGAATAATCGCCGATATCTTCGAATATACTTCGCAGAACATGCCCAAGTTCAACTCCATCTCAATCTCAGGCTATCATATGCAGGAAGCCGGTGCTACATGCGACATCGAACTTGCATATACCCTCGCAGACGGTCTTGAATATCTCCGCGCAGGTGTGAACGCAGGCATGGACATCGACGCTTTTGCTCCTCGTCTGTCGTTCTTCTGGGCTATCGGCATGAACTTCTTCATGGAAATTGCGAAGATGCGTGCAGCTCGTATGCTTTGGGCTAAGATTGTAAAACAGTTCAATCCGAAGAATCCCAAATCACTCGCTCTCCGTACCCACTCTCAGACTTCAGGCTGGTCTCTTACCGAACAGGACCCCTTCAACAACGTAGGTCGTACATGTATTGAGGCTATGGGCGCGGCTCTCGGTCACACTCAGTCGCTTCATACAAACGCGCTTGACGAAGCAATCGCCCTTCCGACAGACTTCTCTGCTCGTATTGCCCGCAATACTCAGATTTACATTCAGGAAGAGACAATGGTCACCAAGCAAATCGACCCCTGGGCAGGTTCATACTATGTTGAGGCTCTCACAAATGAGATAGCTCAGCGTGCGTGGGCTCACATTCAGGAAATCGAGAAACTCGGCGGTATGGCGAAAGCTATCGAAACCGGTCTGCCCAAACTTCGTATCGAAGAAGCTGCCGCACGCACTCAGGCTCGTATCGACTCAGGTCGTCAGACAATCGTCGGTATCAATAAATATCGTCTCGACCACGAAGACCCCATCGATATTCTTGAAATCGACAATACTGAAGTTCGTAAGGAACAGATTGAACGTCTCAACGAAGTCAAGGCTGAGCGCGACGAAGCAAAAGTCAAGGAAGCTCTTGCTGCAATCACAGAATGTGTGCGCACCAAGAAAGGCAATCTTCTTGACCTCGCCGTTAAGGCAGCCGGTCTCCGTGCCACTCTTGGTGAAATCTCCGACGCTTGCGAAGAAGTTGTCGGTCGTTATAAAGCAATCATCAGAACAATTTCAGGCGTGTACTCAAGCGAAACAAAACAAGACCCCGATTTCCAGCGCGCTCAGCAGATGTGCGAGGAATTTGCAAAACGCGAAGGTCGTCAACCCCGTATCATGATAGCAAAAATGGGTCAGGACGGTCACGACCGCGGTGCTAAAGTAGTTGCAACAGGTTACGCTGATTGCGGTTTCGACGTAGACATGGGTCCCCTCTTCCAGACTCCGGCTGAAGCTGCCCGTCAGGCTGTAGAAAATGACGTACACATTCTCGGTGTATCGTCTCTGGCCGCAGGACACAAGACTCTTGTACCTCAGGTTATCGAAGAACTTAAGAAACTCGGTCGCGAGGATATCATGGTAACAGCAGGTGGCGTAATACCCGCACAGGACTATGACTTCCTTTACAAAGCCGGTGTGGCTGCAATCTTCGGTCCCGGCACACGTATTCCTGTTTCGGCAATCAAGATGCTTGAATTGCTCAACGAGAGCGCCGAATAAAAATATTCCCCAAATCCCAGATCCCTTCACCCCCTTGAAGGGATCATCCCCAACGGTCGGCTTCGTCGTGAGACGAGGCCGACTTTATTCTCATATAATCGTATTTACATTGCGTCTTATTCTGCATTTGGGTAAATTTAATTATATTTGTGCATTGAAATGAATGTAATCTGCAATGGCAACTAAAACGGTTTATAAATCAAAAATTGATTGGTGGGTTGTGTTGGTGCTTATCATCTGGTTCGGGGCAATTATTGCGGTTGGTATCAGTTCTCCTTGGTGGTTGACTCTTATTTTCTGCATAGCCCCCACCCTTCTACTGTTTCTTCTTATACTGGGATGCCGGTATGAAATCGATGGAGATACATTAATAATATATCAGTTTTTCAAACCGCATCGTTTCCCGATTTCAAAAATTAAAAGCATAAAAAAGACTACTGGATATTTGGCTACTGCAGGTATGTCGTCAAAACGAGTTTCAATATCATTCGTTGACCGTTCGGTTATGAAAAGTGCGATGCCTCTCGAAATTTCACCCAAAAACCGCGACGGCTTCATGTCTCAATTAAAAGAAATAAATCCCGAAATTATCATCGGTTAAGCAACTGCTACAATATGATACAGAAAAGCTATCAGGCATCGGAAAACAGATATAACGGTGTGATGCAATATAAGCGTGCAGGTAGAAGCGGTATTATACTTCCACGCATTTCGCTTGGACTTTGGCAAAATTTCGGAGCGGAAACACCGTTTGCGAAAAGTCGTGAAATTATTCTGCACGCCTTTGATAAGGGCATTGTATCGTTTGACCTTGCAAACAATTATGGCGTACCATACGGAAGCGCAGAAGAAACCCTCGGAAGACTGATGAGGAGTGATTTGCATCCTTATCGCGACGAATTGTTCATTGCGACCAAAGCTGGATATGATATGTGGGATGGTCCTTATGGGAATTGGGGGTCGAGAAAATATCTAATCGCATCACTTAATCAGAGCCTCAGGCGCATGAACCTTGACTATGTGGATGTTTTCTACATTCATCGTTATGACCCTGAGACACCTCTTCAGGAAACATTACAAGCACTTGTTGATATTGTCCGACAGGGTAAAGCGCTTTATGTAGGGATTTCCCGTTGGGGAAAAGATGCCCTATCCTACGCTGTCGATTATCTGGAAGCGCATGATACGCCTTGCCTTCTGTTTCAAAACCGGCTTAATATCTTCGACCAGTCAGTCATCACCGATGGCTTATTAGATTTTACTGAAAGCAATGGCTTAGGCTTCATGGCATTTTCAACTCTTGCCGAAGGTCTTCTGACAGGAAAATATATAGATGGTATTCCACACGGCTCGAGAGCTGATAAGGGTTCTCACCTTACGAAAAATCATATTACCCCTGAAATCATAGCAAAAGTAAAAAAACTCGGAATAATAGCTGCGGAACGAGGAGAAAGTCTTGCCCAGATGTCGGCGGCATGGGTTCTAAGTCAAAGAGGAGTAACATCCATAATCGCAGGATGTAGTGCAACTTCGCAACTTGATGAATCGATATCGGCTCTTGACTCTCCTGCATTCACCAAGGAACAGCTTGAGCAAATCAATAGTGCGATAAAATAATCATTAACATGCCGATGTGGAATCCGTGGCATGGTTGCCACAAGATAAGCGCAGGATGTAAACACTGCTATGTGTATCGCGAAGACGCCGCTTTCGGGTCAGCTTTGCCATCAGATGAAGTACGTAAAACTGCGTCTTTCAAACTCCCTATGAAGCGAGACAGATATAAAAATTTCAAATATCCTCCAGGAACTGAATTTGCCTTATGCTTCACATCCGACTTCCTTATTGAAGAGGCAGACGAATGGCGTGATGAAATATGGGAGATAATAAAGCTGCGCAGTGATTGTAAATTCTTTTTCTTCACAAAACGTATTGAACGACTCCTGGAGTGTCTTCCGTCAGATTGGGGCAACGGTTATGAGAATGTAGGTATCGGATGCACTGTCGAAAATCAAGATAGAGCAGATAAAAGACTACCTGTATTTCTATCTGTGCCATGCGTACACCGCATGATTATCGTAGCACCAATGCTTGAAAAAATCAACCTTATAAAATATCTTGACCGTGATTTGATTCAAGAAGTATCGGTAGGCGGGGAGTCCGGCAGGTATGCGCGTCCTTTAGATTTTGATTGGGTTACGGATATTCATAGACAATGTATTGATAAAAAAATCCCATTTTGTTTCCATCAGACAGGTTCCTACCTTGTTAAAAATGGCAGACAATATTATATCCCGCGTGAACATCAGCATTCACAAGCAAAAAAAGCAGGATTAAACACTCTAACCCACCAAATTATCGGTAAATAGCATATAAAAAAGCTCCAAGTCGAAATGACTCGGAGCTTAAGTTTGTGTAGCGAATCCGGGACTCGAACCCGAGTTTCCGCCGTGAGAGGGCGGCGTGCTAGACCACTACACTAAATCGCCTTTCAGTGCCACAAAATTACAACGAAAATTTGTCATACGCAAATTTTATACAACAAATAAATTTCTTTTCTTTGAAGAACGAGTCAACGATTTGGGTATTATCCACTAAACAAAACGGCCTGTAATACTTTCCGGATTAGCTTTAATCTGCTCTAATGTGCCGGCTCCGACAATACTTCCGCCTTTTTCACCACCTCCGGGTCCCATGTCTATGATATAGTCGGCATTCCTGATTACATCAATATCATGTTCAATCACAATTATAGTGGCTCCATGTTCTATAAGATGTTGGAAAACCTCAATAAGTTTCAATACATCGAGAGGATGCAATCCAATAGTGGGCTCGTCAAAAACAAAAAGAGTATCATTCTGTTCGCGTCCCATTTCAGTTGCCAGTTTAAGTCGCTGAGCCTCGCCACCAGAAAGACTCGGTGTTGCTTCCCCCAGCGTCAGATAACCGAGTCCGAGATTATAGAGAGTGGTCAATCTTGATGAGACCGTTTTATGTGCTCCACAATCCTCAATAGCCTGTTCAACATCATCATCCATCAATTGTGGTAACGATATCATATGACCTGAAGCTGAAGGAATCCTTACAGTCCAAGCTTTTTTACTATAGCGCGAACCCTTGCACTCCGGACACGGAATATCGACATCCGGCAGAAATTGCACATCCAGACTCACTGTTCCGGTGCCGTCGCAAACCGGACATCGCAGACTACCAGTATTATAAGAAAAATCTCCTGCTTTAAGATCCAGCGATTTTGCATCTTCCGAACGTCCGAATATCTTACGCAGTTCATCATGGATGTTCGCGTATGTTGCGACAGTAGACCTTACATTCGCACCTATCGGAGTTGAATCGATAAGTTTGACATGACGAATACCCGGTGCAGAGACTTTAAGAACATGCTCAGGCAAAGTTTTATCATCAAGCATAGCCTGCAATCCCGGAATAACACTTTCCAATACCATAGTCGTCTTTCCGGAGCCTGAAACTCCGGTAACCACCGTCAGACGACCTTTAGGGATTCTTATCTCAAGCGGTTTGACTGTATGAATTGATGAGGTGAAAACCTCTATACACCCTTCTTCGAAAAGTTGCTCCGAAGATAAAGTCGGGCGATATCGCTGTTTTTTGCCGCAAGAAAGAAATGTCCCGATTTTCGAATCCGGATTTTCTATAATCTCTTTTATAGTACCTTCTGCGATAATTCTGCCGCCATTGGCTCCCGCTCCCGGTCCGAGCTCGACCATCCAGTCTGCATAACGTAAAATCTGTGCATCATGGTCGACAAGCACAATCGAATTTCCGTCATCAATCAAATCGTGCATAACACCTTTCAATCCGTCTATATTAGCAGGATGGAGACCAATCGACGGTTCATCAAGTACATAAAGAATACCGGTCGTCCGATTACGGACAACTCTTGCCAACTGCATTCGCTGGCGTTCGCCGGTAGAAAGAGTTGATGACGCTCGGTCAAGACTTAGATATCCCAAACCGAGATCCACCAACCGCCTGGCTGTCAATAAAAATGCTTCTCCGATATTTAATGCCATCTTCCGCATCTCATCCGGCAAAGTATCGGGAACAGCTTTTACCCATTCGATTGCATCCGATAATGTCATTGAAGTCGCATCATCAAGACCGATTCCGGCGATACGCGGGGCGCGTGCCGCCTCGGACAAACGTGTACCATGACAACATGGGCAGACTTCGCTTTTGAGAAATTTCTCAACTCGTTTCATGCCCTTTTCATCGGTTACTTTCGCCAAAGCGTTCTCTACCGTATAGACAGCGTTATAATAAGTGAAATCAAGTTCTCCGGCAGTTTCACTTTTCTTTGCCTTATATAGAATCGTCTTTTTAACTGCCGGTCCATTGAACACAATATCACGTTCTCTCGGAGTAAGTTGATTAAACGGTACGTCCGTTCTTACTCCCATGGCGCGACACACGTCTGTCATCAATGACCACATAAGGCTATTCCACGGGGCTACCGCTCCTTCGTCTATCGTCAGGGATTCGTCAGGCACAAGTGTAGATAAATCGACCGTCATCACAACGCCGGTCCCGCCACATTTCTCACATGCTCCCGTACTGTTGAATGCCAAGTCTTCCGCACCTGGACCAAAGAATTCAGTTCCACAATTCTCACATACCAGTTCTTTTTCCGCGGCGACATCAAGAGATGGTTTGTGATAGTGACCGCAGTTAGGACAACGATGACTTGCCAGACGGGAAAACATAAGCCTCAGACTATTTAGCAATTCGGTCCCTGTTCCGAAAGTGCTTCGGACTCCCGGCACACCCGGACGCTGATGAAGTGCCACTGCAGCCGGTACATAGCGTATATCTTCAACATCAGCTCTACTTGCCTGAGATATGCGCCTACGCGTATAAGTAGATAAGGCTTCAAGATAACGTCTCGAGCCTTCAGCATATAAGACACCCAATGCCAATGATGACTTTCCGGAGCCTGACACACCTGCTATACCGACAATCTTGCCCAAGGGGATATCGACATCGATATTCTTCAAATTATGTACTTTAGCTCCCCTAATTTCAATATTACCGTGTTCCATCCTGCTTATCTGTGGTCGTGATATCTGTGGCTATCAAGTGGAAGAATTATTAGATAGATGAAGAATACCACTTATACAACCTTGCAATCCCTTCATCAAGTTCAACCTTATGCTTCCAACCGAGAGAATGCAGTCGAGAGACATCACAAAGTTTTCGCATCGTTCCGTCGGGTTTTGTAGTATCCCATTGTATTTTGCCACTAAAACCAACTTCCTTACGTATCTTTTCAGCAAGTTCGGCGATAGTCAGCTCTTTGCCGGTTCCGACATTGATATGTGTATTTCTCACATCACGCCCTGCCTGTTTCATAAGGTCGCTGAAAGAAACATTCAGCAGTACATGCACGGATGCATCAGCCATATCCTCACTCCATAAAAATTCACGAAGGGGCTGTCCTGAGCCCCAAAGTTCAAGCCTATCGGAATATATTCCAAATTCTGCAAGTCGTTTTTCTATATCACTGTCACTCGCCGTATTATGATTGAAATCTTTTATCGGACGTGCATCCAAATCCCGTCGTATAGAATCAAAACTCTGTTCCGATAATAATTTCGCCAGATGCATCTTCCGAATCATTGCAGGAAGAACATGTGAGTTCTCAAGATGGAAATTATCATTGGGACCGTAGAGATTGGCAGGCATCACCGCAAGATATTCCGTTCCATACTGCAAGTTAAATGACTCACACATCTTCATTCCTGCTATTTTTGCAATAGCATATGGCTCATTGGTATATTCGAGCGGTGACGTCAGCAAAGCCTCTTCTTTAATCGGCTGCGGTGCCTCCCGAGGATATATACAGGTTGAACCGAGAAAAAGCAGACGTTTTACCCCGTGGCGGAATGCCTCACCGATTACATTCTGTTGTATCTGAAGATTTTCGTAAATAAAATCAGCCCTGTAGATTGAATTTGCCATAATCCCTCCGACATGAGCAGCCGCCAACACGACCATATCGGGACGTTCATTGTCAAAGAATTCTTTTACAGCGGCACCGTCAAGCAAATCCAATTCGGCATGTGTTCTACCTATGAGATTATTAAAACCTCTTTCCTTGAGATTTTTCCAAATAGCAGACCCCACCAGACCACGATGACCTGCCACGTAAATCTTACAATTTTTATCTACCGTCATTTTATCGCCGTCTCACGTTTCACTAATTCAACATCTGCATCTACCATGAGTCTGACGAGTTTGTCAAAAGGAGTTTTGGTTGGATTCCAACCAAGTCGTTCACGCGCCTTGGCAGGATTTCCGAGCAATTGCTCAACTTCAGCCGGACGAAAGAAGCGAGGGTCAACTTCAACAAGAACTTTTCCTGTCGCAGCATCTATTCCTTTTTCATCCACACCATCTCCTTGCCATCTTAGAGTTATTCCTACGCGCTCGAATGCGAGC
This sequence comes from uncultured Bacteroidales bacterium, assembly GCA_947175535.1. Classification (GTDB taxonomy): domain Bacteria; phylum Bacteroidota; class Bacteroidia; order Bacteroidales; family Muribaculaceae; genus CAG-873. The sequence continues at coordinate 14,664 of CAMWNF010000004.1, read as the reverse complement.
GTAGCGAATTCCCTTACAGAATGATATTCTCCGGTTGCAATAACGTAATCATCCGGCTCCGGTTGCTGTAATATCAACCACATACATTCTACATAATCACGTGCGTAGCCCCAGTCGCGCAGCGCATTAAGATTTCCAAGATAAAGTTTATCCTGGACTCCGCCAGCTATTCGAGCAGCCGCAAGGGTAATTTTTCTGGTTACGAAAGTCTCGCCGCGACGTTCCGATTCATGATTGAACAGGATGCCATTAGCTGTGAACATACCATAGCTCTCGCGATAGTTCTTCATAATCCAGTAACTGTAGAGCTTGGCTACGCCATAAGGCGAACGCGGATAAAAGGGTGTCTGCTCATCCTGTGGCACTTGCTGCACCTTTCCATAAAGTTCAGATGTCGACGCCTGGTAGATACGGCATTTTTTCTCCATATGGAGTATCCTGACGGCTTCAAGCAAACGTAATGTTCCTACGGCATCTACGTCAGCTGTATATTCCGGAACATCAAATGAAACTTTAACATGACTCTGCGCCGCAAGATTATATATTTCATCCGGTTGGACCTCTGCAATTATTCTAACCAATGAAGACGAATCCGTCATATCACCGTAATGGAGATGAAGTTTACGTTTACGATGCATGTCCCGGACCCATTCGTCAAGATACAGATGTTCAATGCGCTCGGTGTTAAAGGATGAACTACGGCGTATTATGCCGTGAACATCATAGCCTTTATCTATGAGAAACTCAGCGAGAAAAGAGCCGTCCTGACCTGTTACGCCAGTAATTAATGCTGTAGGCATGGTATAATTTTGTTTGTTAAGTCGCTAATATTATCAATTATGTAATCAGGCTGAAATTCAACACTGATATCGTTAAGATTCTGGGAATGAACGTTGACTCCGTCATCATCGCGAAGCATAACCGTAGTCCAACCAAGTTTACGCGCTTGAAAGAAATCTTTGGCTGGATTATCTCCGACATAAACATATTTCTCAGCAGGACAATGCTCCATCATATATCCAAAAGGTTTCGGACTTTTCTTATCTGCGCCGAACTCTTCACTCACAACGATATTTTGCTGCGCAACAATTTTGTCCAACCCGAGTGCTTTTATCTTGTTCCACTGGGTCAGCCTACGTCCATCCGTAATAATTCCTATATAAACATTGTCTTTACATAGCCGGTGTAGCACGTCCCTACTCTCCTCCGGTAAAGTCAGTTCAGGTTCATGACAACGGTAAACCTGTAGTATTTCCTGAATCCCGATATTGTTAGTTTTTATTCCGGGTAATGCAAGCAGTGAGTTAAAAGCATTGTCGGCAGCATTCATTATCATATTCAGTTCTTCTGATGATTTTCCTGCTTTTGATGAAAATGCTTCAGCCACCGCCGAACGACCTGACATGACGAAATCACGCTCTTTGTACAGAGTGTCGTCCAAGTCAAAAGCCACACACAATCGCCGGGTCATAAGAATTATAACTACGACTTGAAAAATTGCTTTATCCGGTCTGCGACTCTCGCGATATCATTATCGGTCAATGATGAACCGCTCGGCAGACACAATCCATTTTCAAATAACTCTTCTGAGCTTCCTTCTCCATAGAACGGAGCATATGCAAATACCGGCTGCATATGCATCGGACGCCATAAACGACGAGACTCGATATTATCAGCCGCAAGGTATTGACGCAAATCCTCAACCGACTGCGAAACTCCTTCATCAAAAGAAATAGTTGTTAGCCAGAAATTCGAGTTAAACCTATTATCGGGATTATCCTGGACTCTAACCTGAGGACAGTCAGCTAGCAAAGCAGCATAAAGTTCCCTTATTCCGCGACGTCGGTTAACACGGTTGTCTAAGACATCCATCTGTCCGCATCCGATTGCTGCTGAAATATTACTCAGGCGGTAATTATAACCTATAGTTTCATGATAATAGTACGGGCGGTTTTCGCGAGCCTGCGTCGCATAAAATTTAACCCTGCCGGCAGTCTCGGCATCATGGCATACTAACGCTCCGCCGCCGGAAGTAGTAATAATCTTGTTCCCATTGAAACTCAGGGCTCCGAATGCACCGAAAGTTCCACATCGACGACCTTCATATTCTGAACCAAGGGCTTCGGCAGCATCTTCAAGAACCGGGATGCCGAACGTTGATGCGATTTCGATAATTTCATCAAGACGCGCGGGCATTCCGTACAAATCAACCGGAACTATTGCTTTCGGATACTTTCCGGTAATTCGATGCCTTTCAACGATAGCTCTTTCAAGCATTTCTGGCGACATATTCATCGTGTCACGCTCGCTATCAACAAAGACAGGTGAAGCACCTTGATAAACGATTGGATTACACGACGCTGCAAAAGTCATCGATTGACAAATCACCTCGTCTCCGCGCCCCACGCCGAGAAGCACAAGCCCAAGGTGGATTGCCGCTGTCCCGGCGGATAATGCCACAACTGCCGGGGCATCAAGATATTTCTCAAGTCGATGTTCAAACTGGTCTACATGAGGACCGAGAGGCACGACCCAATCATCGGCAAACGCCTCATCAATATATTTCTGCTCAGTACCGCTCAGGTGTACTCTTGAAAGCATTATACGTTCTGAATCCATATTTTCAATATCTATTCCGTGAAAGTTCTACCGATACAATAGTACCGGAAGCCCTCCTCTACCATTTCTGTCGGATCATATATATTTCTGCCATCCACTACGACATTTCCTTTCATAGCTTTCCTGACCACTTTCCAAGAAGGGAGTCGGAACTGCTTCCATTCCGTCATGAGAGAAAGGGCATCAGCGTCAACAAGCGCATCGTACATATCAGTGGCATATTTTACTCTGTCGCCCAATCTCCGTCGGCACTCTTCCATCGCAACCGGGTCGAAGACAATTACATTTGCACCTGCTGCAAGAAGTCTGTCGATTACAACAAGAGAGGGCGCACAGCGCATATCGTCGGTCTCAGGTTTGAATGCCAATCCCCAGACCGCTATTTTTTTATTTTCAAGATTTCCCAATGCATGGGATAATTTCTCAAATACAATTGATTTCTGGGCTTCGTTCACCTCTTCGACAGCACGGATTATGCGCATGTCATAGCCCCGTTGCGTACCGGCTGCTACCAACGCCCTCACGTCTTTTGGAAAGCATGAGCCGCCATAGCCACAACCGGGATATAGAAATTTACTGCCTATGCGAACATCACTTCCGATTCCTTTACGAACCATATTAACGTCAGCTCCTGTTAGTTCACATAACGCCGCAATCTCGTTCATAAAGGAAATTCGGGTTGCAAGCATGGCATTTGCGGCATACTTTGTCATTTCCGCAGAAGGAATATCCATGAAAAGCACCCGGAAATTATTGAGCAGGAACGGACGGTAGAGCCGCTCCATGACTTTACGTGCCCGTTGAGACTCTATACCGATAACAACTCGGTCCGGAGACATAAAATCCTTGATTGCAGCACCTTCTTTCAAAAATTCCGGATTGGATGCAACTTCAAAATCAACACTGACACCACGCCTTTGGAGCTCCTCTTCAATTACTTCCTTTATAACAACCGCGGTGCCTACCGGTACAGTTGATTTTGTGACAAAAATTGAGTATTTATTGATAAGCCGACCGAACGAGCGGGCAACTTCAATCACATGACTAAGATCGGCTGAACCATCTTCATCAGGAGGAGTACCGACGGCACAAAAAACAACTTCAACATCGTCAATTACTTTTGCCAAATCAGTGGTAAAATGTAATCTCCCGGCTTTGATATTACGTTTGACAAGTTCGTCAAGTCCAGGTTCATAAATAGGTATTTCTCCTTTTACAAGAAGGTCTATTTTATCTTTATCAATATCGACACATGTCACGTTCGCTCCTACTTCGGCAAAACATGCTCCCGAAACAAGTCCAACATAACCGGTGCCAACAATCGCAATATTCATCTGTAAGTGGTTGCAATGTTATTATCATACAAAATTACTGTTTTTTTCGGGACTTAACTAAGTGTGACCGGACTATTTTATGAAGAAAGCGCAAATAGTAGCCAATAATCTGATATAATGAATAATTTTCTAAAAATAGTGACGTTAATTAAATGTATCGAATTTTCCGGAAAGACGACATGTACAATATATATAGATTAGTTTCACTATCGATAATCCTTTTAATCAGCTTTTTGTCGGTAAATGCCGCTGTAAAGATCACCGGGCTTATTACTGATGAAAACAATGAGCCGCTTGAGTTTGCGACAGTTAAAATTCAAGGCACTGCAATTGGTGCTACAAGCGGACTTGACGGACGTTTCACCCTTTCTGCTCCTGAAGCTGACACTATAAGAGTATCTGTTACCTGTCTTGGATATGAAGAAGCGCGAAGACGTCTGATTGAACCGAAAGGCAACGTAACTCTCAATATAAAAATGACTCCGGCAAGCTATACACTTGGTGGAATAGAAGTTACGGATATTCAAAAACAGACAGGAGCGATTCAGAAGATTGACGCTTCGTCATATAAACTTGCCCCGGACGCAAGCGGAAATGGCATTGAATCAATGATTACAACTATGGCAGGTGTCACTTCAGGTAACGAAATGTCGTCGCAATATAATGTCAGAGGTGGCTCTTATGATGAAAACAGTGTATACATCAACGGTATTGAAGTATATCGACCGCAACTCGTCACTTCAGGACAACAAGAGGGACTGAGTGTTATCAATCCCGACATGGTTGGAGCCGTAAGTTTCTCTACAGGCGGATTCCCGGCACGTTATGACGATAGAATGTCAAGTGTTCTTGATATTACTTATCGCGAGCCAGAGAGTTTCGAAGGTTCAGCAGCCATAAGCCTTATGGGAGGAAGTCTTGCCATCGGCAGTTCTTCGAAACGATTTTCCCAACTACATGGTCTCCGTTATAAAAGCAACAGTTCATTATTAAGTTCAATGGACGATAAAGGTGAATATGACCCTCGTTTCTTCGACTACCAAACCTCCATGAGTTTGAAACTGACCGATAAATGGAAAGTAAACTTTCTCGGGAATGTTGCCATAAATAATTATAAGTTTGTACCGGCTACACGAACGACCAATTTCGGTACTTCAACAGATGCCAAGCAGTTCAAAGTTTATTTCGACGGTCAAGAAAAAGATAAATTTGAAACATGGTCAGGTGCGTTATCTCTGACTTTCAAACCTAACAAAGCTCATGAGTTTGCTCTTCTTGCATCCGGCTTCATGACTAATGAACTTGTAACTTATGATATAAGTGGCGAATATTGGCTTGATCAGGCAGGGACTTCAGGCGATGCGTCAGGAAGTGGTGCCATCGGAGGCGAATTAGGTGTAGGTCGCTATCATGAACATGCCCGTAACCGTCTGCGCGCTTCTGTTCTGGGTCTTGACCTTCGTGGTGCAAGCGGTATAAATAACCATAATCTTAATTATGGGATATCACTAAAACACCGTTCTATTTTCGACCGAACAAGAGAATGGGAGCTGCGTGATTCTGCCGGCTATTCATTACCGGCAGACCCTGATGCACTCAAGGTTATTTACAATCTTGATTCCCGTCATGATATCACAGTCAATAATTTTTCGATGTATGTTCAGGATGCATGGCGAATCAGTGCCTCTCAAGGATTTTTCAATGTCAACGGAGGTGTGAGAATGTCCTACACTGATTTCAATAAAGAATTTCTTTTCAGTCCGCGTATAAGTGTGGGATTTGTTCCAGATAAGTCTCCCAACTGGTCATTCAGATTTGCGACAGGTCTTTATTATCAGTCTCCTTTCTACCGGGAATTCCGTGTACCTGTAACAGACGAGAATGGTAATACGCTGATAACCTTGAATTCAGACATTAAATCGCAGCGAAGTTTTCAATTCATTGCAGGAACGGACTATACATTCAGAGCCTTTAATCGTCCGTTTAAGTTGTCAGGTGAAGCATATTACAAAATTCTCGGCAACCTCATTCCCTATGAAATAGAGAATTTGAAACTGGTTTATTCAGGCACAAACAATTCAAACGGCTTTGCAACGGGACTTGACATGAAACTATTCGGTCAATTTGTACCCGGCAGTGATTCCTGGATAAGCTTTTCTCTTATGAAGACCTCTCAGACTCTTAATGGAGTGAAAGTTCCGCTGCCTTCCGACCGTCGATACAGTTTCGCGTTATTCTTTACTGATTATTTCCCAAAATTTCCACGTCTGAAATTCAATCTTCGCGGTATATTTTCTGACGGGCTACCGGTTACAGCACCACGCAGCACACGCGACAAAGGGTATTTCCGGGCACCGGCTTATAAACGCGTTGACATCGGACTTGCCTATGGTCTTATAACTCCACCCAAAGACAATGAAACACGGCGAGGGCTTGCAAAAACATTCAAGAGCGTATGGCTTGGCCTGGATGTTTTCAATCTGCTTGACATTTCAAATGTCAGCGGTTATTATTGGGTCACTGACGTCAACGACATCCAATATGCCGTGCCGAATTATCTGACCCGCCGACAAATAAACGTAAGATTGAGTGTGGAATTCTAAAACCACTCAGTCTGGCTATAGTCCTTTTATCTTATCCGGATTCTTAGCTACGAATTCCTTCCACGATTTACAGGATTTCAAAGATGCAGCAGGACGGTTTGACTCATAAAAATGGCATAATGCCGCGCCTAAAGCATCTGTAGCATCCAGTTGTGGCAGCATATTTTCAGAAGCTATCGCCAACTGACGACGCAACATTTCCCTGACCTGTTCTTTCGATGCCGCGCCCGAGCCTGTAATTGCCTGCTTGATTTTGCGCGGCTCATATTCTGTGATAGGAATATCACGTGACAGAGCTGCGGCCATGGCTACACCCTGAGCACGTCCGAGTTTCAGCATAGACTGGACATTTTTGCCGAAGAACGGAGCTTCAATTGCCATTTCATCTGGAAGGAAGCTTTCGACAAGTCCGAGTACCCTTTCAAAAATATGGCGAAGACGGAGATAATGACTGTCAGTGCGATGCAGTTCTATCACACCCATAGCAATCATCGCGGGCTTTCGTCCCTTAACACCGAGAATGCCATAGCCCATGACATTCGTACCCGGGTCTATCCCCATGATAATCTTATCCCATTCTTTCAGATTTGCGCGGTCGACAGTCAGATTCATACTTCAATCACCTCCATTATTGTAGAGAAAGCCAGTGCATTTTCACCCCATCGTTTATACATATCAGCCATAACAATATGTCGGCTCTCTGCTTCCCAATGTTCTACATATGAAATGTCGTCTGCCATAAATTGCAATGCAAATGCCGAGCAGCCGTCATCAACAGACGTTAGCAAACGTGTTAATAACGGTTGCTTGAAACCAAACCCGACTGATGGAGGAATAACTTTATCTTTTATCCATTCAAGAAATTCCACCTCAATAGAGGTAATAACATGAAAGGAGGTATTATAGAGTATCATTTCTTTTTAGAGGTCTTGGATTTATAACGCATGAAGCGGCGGGCAAAGCCCAGATGCCGCAAAGCTGTAGGTAGGAAACCGTAATAATAGGTCATAATGCGGAAACGCTCCATAAGTGAAGCACGCCGATTGGCTGTTGTCATTCCTTCGCTAAGGTAATTACACATTATGTGTCCAGTATAGACGTTCAATCGTGAATGTTGGAGACATTTGATAACCCAATCGTAATCCGCGGAAAATCTATACTTTGTATTATATAATGGTGCTATACGTTTTAACACTGCCATAGCTTGATGACACACGAGCATGCCTTGTGAGAAACTGCGATACGTAAGATGTTCGGGTGCACATAAATGGCGTTCGCCAACGGTATTGCCATCTTGGTCGACAAGTAATGTTTGTCCATAAATGATTCCCGGTCGATCATAATCATTTGCACATTCGGCATACAACTGCAGGGAATCTTCGGAATGGAACGTATCTCCGGCATTCATGAAAATGAGATATTCCCCCGAAGCATACCCCAGTCCTTTATTCATCGCATCGTATATTCCTTTGTCTGGTTCTGAGATAATGATACGTTTCGAATCTTTAGCTGCAACTTCGAGGATGACGGATGTATCATCTGTAGATGCACCATCTATAATTATATGCTCGTAATCTCCGAAAGTCTGAGAGTCAACACTTGCAATGGTACGTGCAAGGTTGGCTGCTGCATCTCTACAGATAGTAACGATAGAAAAAAGCGGTTGCTGCATATAAATCTTAATTGCTCGTGAATATGCAAATTTAATTAAATAATCTTACAGACGCAAAACGAAGGCTTCAAAACACACATAATTATCTGCGTTTTTATTAATTTTGTGGTATAACTGACTCTTAACGCAATCTACAATTATAATATGGCTGCAAAAATAGGTGATACCGTGCGTTTTCTCAACGATGTAGGAGGTGGCGTCGTGGTAAGAATAAAAGATAACATGGCATATGTTGCCGATGAGGATGGCTTCGAGACTCCAATGCTGCTCAGAGAGTGCGTTGTTGTTGCGCACCACTCTGAGGCTGTAAAACCAGTTGAAGCTGTCATTAAACCGACTCCCAAACAGGAAACTCCGACCAAAGCGAAAGATCCCGAACCAATAGAAGAACCTATAGAGGAAATTGAGGGCGGAGATTCACTCAATGTCGTTGTAGCATTTGAGGCTCATGACCTTAAACGTTTGTCGAATAGCGGTTTCGACGCATATCTTGTTAATGACTCAAACTACTATCTTTATTTCACATTCTCGACAAGAAGTGATAATGGTGAATGCTGGACTGCCCGTTATGCTGGTGTGGTCGAACCAAATTTTCAACTTCTCCTTACAGAACTTGAAGTCTCTGATTTACCGAATATCGACCGTATGGCAGTGCAATTCATCGCGTTCAAACGTGACAAGGGATTCGCTCTAAAAGCTCCGGTAGCTTATGAAACGAGAATAGATTCCACTAAATTCGCGCGTCTGCATTGTTTCCATGAAAACATCTATTTCGAGCAACCGGTCATAGCATATGAAATTGTTAAGGATGATGTTCCTCAGCGAGGTGCGGTAATACTGACGCCAACAGAAACAGAGTCCCCGGAACAAACGCGAAAACATAATGAAAAAGCCAAAGCAAAACCCGTCAAACGACATGTATTCAGTGCAAGAGCACAGAAAAACAATGAGCCTGTTGTCGTAGATTTGCATGCTAATGAATTATTGGACACTACTGCCGGAATGTCGAACGCCGATATTCTGAATTACCAGATTGATAAATTCAGAGAAGTCATGGATGAAAATCTTCGTTATGGAGGTCGGCGAATAATATTCATTCACGGTAAAGGTGAAGGGATTTTGCGTCAGGCTTTATTAAAGGAATTGAATTACCGCTATAAAGGATGTCGAGTACAAGACGCATCTTTCAGAAAATATGGATATGGGGCAACCCAAGTCACAATATCATCAAAATCATGATAATCTTTTTCAGCGGCACAGGTAACAGTCATTTCGTTGCCCGGGAACTTGCAAAAGCACTCGGAGAAAATCAGCTCGTACATCTAAAAGGAGAATTGCTCTTTGACCCATTGAAAAGCCGATTGTCGACAACAGATAAACGTATCATTTGGGTATTTCCGACATATTCGTGGGGTGTTCCCCCGGTAATAAAGCGGTTTATGAATGAAGCTACCATCAAAGGAGCAGAGTCCGCCATACATTACATGGTGACAACCTGCGGAGACGATATAGGGGAAACAGCCTCACAATGGCGAAAGATTGCAAATAAAAAGAGTTGGCACACCGCCACCGCCTACTCCGTTATTATGCCCAACACATATGTGCTGATGAAAGGCTTCGATGTAGACCCTGTCAATATTTCTAAAGAAAAACTTGAGCTTGCCCCAGAGAGAATTGCGGAAATAGCACGTCGGATTAAAAACGAAGTACCTGGTGATATACTGACTAAAGGTTCTTGGGCTAAAATAAAATCAAAAATTATATATCCTTGGTTTGTACGTTTCTGCATGTCGCCCAAACCTTTTCGCTCCAACGGACGATGCATCGGATGCGGGAAATGTTCAAAATCCTGTCCTATGCATAATATCACGATGGATGGAGACCGCCCAAAATGGCATGACCGTTGTGCATTATGCCTGAGATGTTACCATATATGTCCTTGCGACGCAGTTGAATATGGCAACGCTACAAATGACAAAGGTCAATACTTTCTTGAATAATAACTGCTTATAGCATGTCTTTTGTATCCAAACGACGAGACATCTCTTTGATGTCAGGCGTAGAAGACATATCAGGATTTACCAGAACGACGGAGATATAATTGCGTGCAAGCCAATATTCATCCGTGTCCGTGGCATCCGCGTCTTCATTGATAAATTTACCCTTCACCAAATAAAACGGATTACCCTGAGGGTCAAGGTAACGGCAATATCCGTCTGACCAATGACCTTTCGCTGCACGACATACCCTGACACCCACCGGTATGACCTTTGCGGGTATGTTTACATTAAGGCAAATGTCTTTAGGTAAGCCTTCTTCTAATACCTTCTCAACAATTTCTTTAACATACGACGCCGACAAATCAAAGTCTGCTTTAATTGAATGGTGCAACAACGAAAAGCCCACAGAGGGTATACCCTCCATACAAGCTTCGAGAACGGCACCCATTGTTCCAGAATAGATTATTGAATTACCTGAATTAGAACCGTGATTAATACCCGCCAACATAATATCAGGTTTACGCGGGGTTATTGCATATAGCCCGAGTTTGACGCAGTCTACCGGAGTTCCGTTGACCGTGAAAACCCTTGCACCGTTATAATCCTCGCATTCATGGATTCGCAAAGCCTTATCAACTGTGAACGCCGAAGACATTCCTGACTGAGGTTCTTCGGGAGCAACGGCTATTATATCGCCTAAATCTTTTACAAAATCAATTAGCTTATGCAGTCCGGGAGCGGCAACACTATCATCATTACTGATAAAAATCAACGGTCGTTTCATTAGTCATTATTTTGGGAGTGTGAATACATCTCTTTACTCATCTGCATTGTCGCGTTCTTTTTTCTTGCGCTGCAGTATTTCATTAACACGCGCAGCCTCCTCATAGTTTTCGTCTTCGATAAGTTGCATTAGCGTCCGCTCCAACTCTTCGATAGCATAATTCTCAAGTTTGGGCTCCGCAAAATAGTCCGCTCCGGGAAGATCCGAGTCTACTACAGCATCCGCATCCTGAGATTCAGCCGCACTGTCGGCGAGTTCACTGTCATTGATTATAAAGCCTGTTTCACTCACCACTTCGCGTGTGGTGAAAATCGGAGTATGCGTGCGCATGGCTATCGCTATCGCATCGGAAGTTCTTGCATCAAGCTGAACGGTACGTGTACCGTCGCTGAATGACAATTCCGAATAAAAAATACCGTCTTCAAATTTATATATGAAAACTTCCACTAATTTTACGCCAAAAGCGTGCGCGAAACTCACAAAAAGGTCATGGGTAAGCGGACGTGGAGGTATAATTCCTTCCAGCTTTATCGCTATCGATTGAGCTTCGGAACTGCCGATAACAATAGGAATTTTATGCGGTCCGTTCTCTTCGCTGAGCAACAACGCGTATGCCCCAGACTGAAGCTGGCTGTAGGATATTCCCATTACTTTTAATCTGATGCGCTCTTCCATTTCTACAATCAGTTATTAGTGATATTCACAATATCAGTCACAGGTCTGCCGGTGATAATTCCTGAACCGATGCAAAGTTCAGCAGCTCTGTCATAGATAACCGCAAACTGACCGGGAGCTATTCCCTGCACTTTACGCTCCGATTCTATGACGTAACTTCCATCAGGAGCTTTTGTTAATGTTGCCGGCAGGAATTCAGGCATATGTCTGTTCTTGAAACATATCTGCACCGACTCACAACCATTACTCCATGGATTTTCAGTAATATAGTGCATCTCATCTATGTGGATGACCTTGCCATACTGCTTGTCAGTATCATAACCATTTGACACATATATTACGTTATCATCCACATTTTTTTTCACAACATACCATGGACCACCACTCAGCCCAAGACCTTTACGCTGACCGATAGTGTGAAACCAGAAACCGCGATGTTCACCGAGTTTCCGACCGGTCTCTATTTCAATTATCGGACCAGGCTTTTCTCCAAGATGCCGGCGGATAAAATCGTTATAGTTGATTTTACCAAGGAAACATATTCCCTGTGAGTCCTTACGTTTTGCATTAGGCAAATTAGCTGCTATCGCCATCGCTCTTACTTCAGCCTTAGGCAAGTCGCCGATAGGAAACATAAGATGTTTCAACTGCTCATAAGAGATGCGAGCGAGAAAGTCTGTCTGGTCTTTGACCGCATCAACAGCAGTTGCCAGCCAAACTTTGTCTCCAATTATGCGGGTCGTAGCATAGTGTCCTGTAGCCGTACGGTCAAATTCGTGTCCCCATCGCTGTTCAAAGTATCCGAATTTTATCATCTTGTTACACATGATATCCGGATTCGGAGTCAGTCCTGAACGCACTGTACGGAGAGCATATTCCATCACATTCTCCCAGTATTCCTCGTGTAAAGATACAACATCGAATGGCAGTCCATACCGACGTGCGATAAAGCTGCACATCTCTATATCTTCTTCTGCCGAACAATCGCCTTCGTCCGTATCCAAACCGATTCTGATATAGAACAGGTGTAAATCATGACCCTGCGCCAACAGTCTTTCAACCGCTACCGCACTGTCAACCCCACCGGAGATTAATACCGCAATCTTCATTGAAAAACTATTTTATCAGCTTACCGAATGCATTAAGGATATTATCAACCGAAAGTTCTTTCCCGACTATTTTATGCTCATTATCAAGATAATATATTGCTGGTTTCAGACGCATGTCGAAATAATCTGCTGTCTCCGGTGACGCCACATTTATCCATGATTCAGGAAACGCTGTTACAGCCGTAGAGAAAGCTGCATCCGGCTCTCCGGCATACAGACTTACAACGCGGACAATGCCCGCATCATTTAACTGATTGAGAACCATATCTGCTGACAGTCGTACACGTGCGAATGTACAGTCAAGACAATCGTTTTCATAAATAAACACAATCGTGTAACTCGAAGAGTCTGCAAAAAAACTTGTTTTACTTCCGTCAGCCTTAGTCAACTCTATATCGGGAACAATCTTACCTACAGAGCTGTTATCGAGTATTTTTTTCTGTGCTTCAAAATAACGTCTCTTATCTGCCGGAATTTTTTTGTTTGCAACCGCCGCGTCAACAAATATACTATACAGTTCGTCCGAACGGTAAGTAGCTGAATCGGAATATAACCAGTTTTCAGCCATCTTAGCGATTTCATAAGAATGCTCGCCTGATTTGCGGAAAGACTTATGAAAGTTATCTATTGCCATATAAACCGTATCGGCAGACGCGTATGGCATAAATGCCAGCCAATCACCGAATGCTGAATTAAGTTTGGCTCTGGTTGAAAATGCGGATTTTATATCACACTGGTCCCAAAACTTATACACAAGAAAATTGCACCGCTCATAAAGATTCGTCATGTCCTCGGGCGGTTGCGGATATGGGAAAAGTTTATCATCAGACTGCGCTTTCAACGCGCCTGAAAACATTAAAAATGTAGATATTATCAGAAAAATACGTTTCATAAAATGTCAGTTTATTCTACAAAATTAGACATTTTTTTGAGCTTTTCATCTATCATGCTGTTAAATATGCGAAAACGGCAATTTACGTAAACTGTATTATTCTGTCGGCTTAAAGATTTCAAGCCGCATCCAATCATGTAACTCTTTGGTCCAGTCAGCTTTATAAGGAAAATTATCATGAAAACCCCAGCCATGTCCACCAAAAGGATAAATATGTAATGCTGACATTACCCCCGCATTAGTCAACGCCTCATAATAACGGAGAGTATTTGCCAATGGCACGGCATCATCATCCGCCGACACCATAATAAATGCTTTGGGAGTATCGGCTGTCACATTCTTTTCGTTTGAGAACTTTTCAATATCTGCTTTTGTAATATTCTTTCCTAAAAGTGCTTCGCGCGAACCGAAATGAGTTATTTCGTCGCTCATGCTGACCACCGGATAAAACAGTATCTGAAAATCTGGACGTGTGGCTGCCGAGCTATATTGAGTAGCCAATGTTGTAGCGAGATGACCGCCTGCCGATGCTCCCATTACACCGACCGAAGTCGGATTAACACCCCACTCCTGCGCTCTCGAACGGACTATTCGCATAGCTTCTTCCGCATCACTGAGAGGGATGTCGGAGTGTCCTACAGGCATGCGATATTTCAGCACGGCATAAGTCACACCCATATCATTAAACCACTCAGCCATATCAAAACCTTCGTGCCCCATAGCGAGACCAAGATAAGCACCTCCGGGCAACATGACAATTGCCGTGCCGTTGGGGTTAGATGCCGGAAAAACATATAGAACAGGTTGCGATACTTCCATTACGAACGAGTTGTCTCCTTCCACTTCCGCAGTGGCAGGCAACCCATTATCATTGGGAGCACCGTCAGCCCAAAGAGGAATTTCAACAGGAGGATTAGCACCATTTGCAATAACCGCACTGCATAACATGGCAGCCATGAGTATTTTTTTCATATAT
>CAMWNF010000003.1 GCA_947175535.1 uncultured Bacteroidales bacterium | reverse complement strand
TTTTTGAAGCAACTCCATTCATAAAAGACCAATATGGTAATTTCAAATCAGCAGAGAAGATATATTGGCCTGATGAAAAAGAGACCATAAATTTTACTGCTTTTTGGCCGTCGCCCGAGCGTTTGAATTCTGATCCAAATAAAGAATATACTAAAAATTCGAGCGGATATAAGGAAAGTGATTATAGTCAAATCTCTCTGAGTCCTAATAATTGTGTAATAAAGAACGCTGTTGGGATGTGTACAAACACCCATTATGACTTAATTACAGCCACAACGCAAATAACGAAAGAGGAAGCAAATACAGGAATTTCACTTTCGTTTACTCACGCATATGCGCAGATAGAGTTCAAAGCGAAAATAGATCCAAGTGCCGACCATACTGTTGTAATTCATTCTGTTTATTTAAGCAATCCGTATTACCGGTCTACATACTCAATCACCAATAATAAATGGGAGAGTACAGCATACTTAAACAATATCTATACTGCTCCATCAAAACTACTTACAGTAAGTAATGAACTGCAATCACTTACTGATAAATGCGGGCCATTCTTCATTAAAGATCAGACTTTTAATCTTGATAATGATTATAAATATCAAGTATATTTAAAGGTTGTTCTAAAAGTTTATCGTGACGGAAAACAGATTTATCCTACTCCTGATCAATGGACTGAAGAGGAAAAAGAAAAGCGAATGTTTTTTAATCCCGCCTATGCAAACCTTTTCCCATTCAAAATTCCAGAGGATTATGGATGTGCAAAAATTCCTCTTGGGGAAGGAGTATTGGATATAAAAGCAGGACATAAATACACATTTACTATCGATTTTACCAATGGAGTGGGAATATACATGAATGGAGATCCTACGAAACCGCATGAACCAATTCTTGAAAATCCCATATCCGCAAAAGTATCGATTGTAGAATGGACAGAAAATAATCAACAAGCAGAAGCATAAGACTTTAGTATAGTAAATAATAATTATACGATATTTTATACGAACCTTTATCTGAAAAACACTACCACTCAGTTTTAAGGGAAGATATAATAGGGAGATTACGTCTTTCGAACAGGGACGCTATTAGGGCGTCTCTGTTTTATTTTTGGGTAAAAGTTCGTAAATTTGCTATCTCAAGCTCATTATGAATAAGAAATTATCAAAGAAAATAGTTGTTGTCGGTAGTAGTAATACCGATATGGTGGTGCGCTGCCAGCGTATGCCACGACCGGGTGAAACGGTTCTCGGCGGGGAGTTTATGATGAATCCCGGCGGAAAGGGTGCAAATCAGGCTGTTGCAGTGGCTCGTCTCGGCGGAGATGTGGCGTTTATCGGAAAGGTCGGTGATGATATTTTCGGACGTCAGACCCGCGAACAGCTTGCTGGTGAGGGTATTGATATATCGCATCTCGGAACGGCGGAACATTGCGCGTCGGGAGTGGCTTTAATCAACGTTGATGCAGAAGGAGAGAACAGTATTTCGGTCGCTTCAGGTGCGAACGCGATGCTGCTTCCGTCTGATATCGACGCTGCAGAAGAACTTATTGACGGTGCTGAAATTCTGCTGATGCAGCTTGAAGTGCCGGTGTCTACGGTGACGCATGCCGCGCGGATAGCGAAAAAGAATGGAGTTAAGGTCGTCCTTAATCCCGCTCCTGCTCCGACAACTCCGCTCCCGAAGGAACTGCTTGAAAACGTCGATATAATGATACCGAACCGTAGCGAACTTGAACTGATATCGGGTATGCCATGCACGGCTTCGGTGACAGCAGCTGTCGACCGAATGAGTGCGTTAGGTGTGCCTACCCTTGTTATAACGTTGGGTTCGGCAGGAGCGATGATCTGTCGCGGAGGCGAGTCAACATTGGTGCCGTCGTTCAAAGTTATGGCAGTAGATACGACGGCGGCGGGCGACACGTTCTGCGGAGGCCTGTGTGTGGCGCTTTCGGAAGGTAAGAATATCGACGAGGCCGTGCTGTTCGGTAATCTTGCGGCATCATTGACTGTTACGAGAGCAGGAGCGCAGCAGGCGATACCGACGCGCGCTGAGGTAGACAGCGTTAAACATCAGTAATTTAATAAACAAACAATATAATTCACCCTACATTATGTTTATAGTCGACAACTACACAATGGCAGTTATCCTCTGTTTCATCACGATGATGTGCTGGGGCTCCTGGGGTAACACTCAGAAACTTGCTGCGAAAACATGGCGTTACGAACTGTTTTACTGGGATTATGTAATCGGCATGTTGCTTTTCTCCGTGCTGATTGGTTTTACTTTCGGCAGCATCGGCGAACACGGCAGACCTTTTGTCGAGGACTTATCGCAGGCATCGTGGGCATCAATCGGCAGTGTGATTGTCGGCGGCATTGTGTTCAACGCTTCAAACATCCTTCTTTCGGCTTCGGTTTCTTTGGCAGGTATGTCGGTGGCATTCCCGCTCGGGGTTGGCATTGCGTTGGTACTCGGCGTAATAATCAACTATATAGGTGAACCTAAGGGAAATGCGTTGCTGCTGGCTATCGGCGTGACTCTTGTCGTAGCGGCGATAATATGCAGCGGAGTCGCCTCCGGTCGCATGGCAGGTAAGTCTGACGAATCAGCGTCGACCCACCGCAAAGGGATTGTTCTTGCGGTATGTGCGGGTGTTCTGATGTCGTTCTTCTATCGCTTCGTAGCGGCAGCTATGGATTTGAATGATTTCGAAAATCCGTCTGTCGGAATGCTGACGCCCTACGGAGCGTTGTTTATCTTCTCTGTGGGCGTGTTCCTGAGTAATTTTGTGTTTACGACATGGGCTATGCGTCGACCGTTTGTCGGACAGCCAGTTACCTATCGTCAGTATTTCGCAGGGTCGATGAGCACACATCTTGTCGGTGCGCTCGGCGGCGCGATATGGTGTCTCGGAACAGCGTGCAGCTATATCGCTGCAGGAAAGGCGGGTGGCGCGATTTCTTATGCGCTTGGTCAGGGTGCGCCGATGGTTGCCGCGATATGGGGTGTCTTTATCTGGAAAGAATTCAAGGGTGCTGACCGTAAGACAAATCTGTTGCTTACGCTGATGTTTGTGCTCTTTATTGCCGGTCTTTCGTGGATAATTGCGGCGGGAGATAATTGAAAACAGCAGATTATGGTCGAATAACGGGCGATTTTTTGTAAATTTGCAGTCCCAAATTCACCAATTAATCTTTGTAGATGAAAGTTCTTAAATTCGGTGGTACGTCGGTCGGTTCGGCTGAACGCATTAAACATGTGGCGGGTCTGATAAAGGCAAGCGGACGCAATGTCGTAGTTCTGTCAGCAATGGCAGGGACGACCAATACACTCGTTGAAATAGCAGATTATCTGTCGAAAGGAAATGTTCCCGGAGCGCAGGAAACACTTAATCACCTAAACCTCAAATATAATGCGGTTATTGATGAGCTGTTTGTTACTCCTGGTGCGCATGCAAGAGCAAAAGCTGTGATTGGCGAAAGATTTTCGTTTATCAGGGCGCTTGTGCGCGGCGAATATTCGCTTGCAGTAAGTAAGGAAATACTTGCGCAGGGAGAATTGATGTCGACAGCATTGATGAATATATATCTGAATGAAATCGGGATTAAATCCGTTTTACTCCCCGCGCTCGATTATATGCGTACTGACGCGAACGGCGAACCCGACATGCGCTATGTATCCGTGCGTCTGCGCCGTCTGCTTGACCTTAACAGGGATGCAGATGTCTTTCTCACGCAAGGGTATATATGTCTTAACTCGGTGGGAGAGGTTGATAATCTGAAACGAGGCGGCAGTGACTATTCGGCTTCGATTATCGGCGCGGTGATTGACGCGGAGGAGATAGAGATATGGACCGATATAGACGGTATGCATAACAACGACCCGCGTTATGTTGAAAACACGGCTCCGGTCGGAGAGTTGAATTTTGAAGAGGCTGCCGAACTGGCTTATTTCGGAGCCAAGATTTTGCATCCCAACTGCGTCTTGCCGGCAAAACTGGCTAATATCCCTGTCCGTCTGCTGAATACACTCGACCCTAAGGCGCGCGGAACTGTAATTTATAATATGCCACCCGACGGAAAGATCAAGGCGGTTGCGGCAAAGGATAATATTACGGCAATAAAGATAAAATCAGGCAGGATGCTACTTGCCTACGGTTTCCTGCATAAGGTGTTTGAAACATTTGAAAAGCATCAGACGAGCATCGATATGATGGCAACTTCGGAAGTCGGTGTGACTGTCACGATTGATGACGAGAGTCATCTTGCCGCTCTGGTCGACGACCTCAAGAATTTCGGCACGGTGACGTTTGACCGCGATATGGTGATAGTTTGTGTCGTCGGAGACCTCGAATGGCACAATCGCGGTTTTGAGGCGCTTGCAGTGACTGCGTTGCGCGATATTCCCGTAAGAATGATTTCATACGGTGGTAGTAATTATAATATTTCGATGGTAATTCGTAGCTCGGATAAACTTGAGGCTCTCAAACGTCTGAGCGAAGCGCTTTTCTAATAGAATTTTAAGGTAAATATGATAACGGTAAACAATTTAGGTATTCAATTTGGTAAAAAAGTATTGTTTCAGGATGTAAATCTCAAATTCACTCCCGGCAACTGCTATGGCATCATCGGCGCGAACGGTGCGGGGAAATCGACTCTGATGCGCATGCTCAGCGGTCAGCTTTCTCCGACTCACGGCACTATCAGTCAGGGACCGGGCGAACGTATGAGCGTTCTGGAGCAGGACCACTTCAAATTTGACGATTTTACGGTGCTTGACACTGTAATTCAGGGTCATACAGTGCTTTGGGACATAATGAAAGAAAAAGATGCACTATATGCCAAACCTGATTTTTCTGACGAAGACGGCATCCGCGCGTCTGAGCTTGAAGAGAAATTTGCCGAACTCGAAGGCTGGAACGCCGAAAGCGACGCCGCCGCGCTGTTGAGCGGTCTGGGCATAAAGGAAGACAAGCATTATATGCTGATGCGCGACCTTAGTGGTAATGAAAAGGTGCGTGTGCTTCTCGCCAAGGCACTTTTCGGTAATCCTGACAACCTTTTGCTCGACGAACCTACCAATGACCTCGACCTCGAAACGGTTGCATGGCTCGAAGATTATCTGTCGAAATTTGAAAACACAGTGCTTGTCGTCAGTCACGACCGTCACTTCCTCGATTCGGTCTGCACGCACACTCTTGACATCGATTATAGTAAGGTTCAGCTGTTTGCCGGTAACTACAGCTTCTGGTATCAGTCCAGCCAGCTCGCCTTGCGTCAGCAACAGCAGCAGAATAAGAAAGCGGAGGAACGTCGAAAAGAATTGTTGGAATTCATTCAGCGTTTCAGCGCGAATGTGGCTAAAAGTAAGCAGACCACTTCGCGAAAGAAAATGCTTGAAAAACTAAATGTCGAGGAAATTCAGCCTTCGTCGCGTCGTTATCCCGGCATTATCTTTACCCCGTCGCGTGAACCGGGAAATAAAATTCTTGAAGTTAAGGGACTTAGCGCATCGGTTGATGGCGAAGTGCTTTTCAATGACGTTAATTTTCAGATAGAGAAGGGCGATAAGGTGGCGTTCCTCAGCCATGACCCGCGTGCGATGACCGCATTGTTCGAGATTATCTGCGGAAACCGTAAGCCAGATAGCGGAACTTTCGAATGGGGACAGACGATTACGACCGCTTATCTGCCGCTCGACAACAGTGCGTTTTTTAATACTGATTTGAATCTTGTCGACTGGCTTTGTCAGTTCAGCGAGGATTCAAGCGAAATCTATCTTAAAGGATTTCTCGGCAAGATGCTTTTCTCCGGAGAAGATGTCCTGAAACAAGCGTCGGTTTTGTCAGGTGGTGAGAAAATGCGCTGCATGATTGCACGAATGATGCTTCGAGACGCTAATACGATGGTGCTTGATTCTCCGACCAACCATCTTGACCTCGAATCGATTCAGGCATTCAACAATACCCTGCAGGCATTCAAGGGCAATCTGTTGCTAGCTTCACACGACCACGAGTTCATTCAGACCGTATGCAACCGCATCATCGAACTGACCCCCAACGGCATCATTGACAAGATGATGGATTATGATGATTATATCACTGATGAAAAGGTGGCTGCTGCCCGCGAAAAACTTTACGCCAAATAAATTCCTATATTATGGTAAAACATATTGTAACATTCAAACTGACAGGCACACCAGAAGAGCGTCGTGCCGTTGCACAGAGTTTTAAGGAAGCTCTTGAAAAACTTCCCGCCGAGATCGATGTATTGCGTTCGATTGAGGTCGGTATTAATGAAAATCCTGCCGAGTGTTGGGATGTCGTTCTGACAGCAGTCGTTGACAAGATGAGCGATGTCGACGTTTATGCAAAACATCCCGCACACGTAGCAGCTGCAGGACTGCTTGCCGGACACAAGGCAGACCGCGCATGCGTCGATTACGAGGTATAATTGCGTTAGCGATTGATTTCGCGATAAAGAGCCTTGAAACCTTTTGCGGAGCCGATGACGGTTATTTCGTCGTCGGCTTCGACTGTTAAATCGGATTCTGTAAAATCAATCGCAACTTGCTCCTTTCGAGATATTCCGAGTAAATTAGTCTTATTCTCCGGTCGAGTAGCGGCTACAATTTTAAGATTATAATTTTCAAAGTCAAGATTATTATATAAGTCTCCGACAAAATATTGGGGTACTTTGAATTTAAGAATGTAGGTCTGCGCATCGATTTTCATCGATGTAACCTTCGAACCGAGTTCCATCTCGTCTGTAAGATCGGCGGCAGCGCGCTGCTCGGGAGTTAATATACGGTCGATGTCGAAACCTTCGAGAATTGATTCATGAAGTTTGTCGATAGCGCGTGCATAGATATGATTCACTCCGAGTTTTTTCAGCAGCGCGACCGTTTTAACGCTTGCACCGAAGTTTTCGCCTATGGCAACGATGACTACGTCAACATTTTTAAGCGGCAAGACATTTAACGCGCTCTCTTCCGTTGAATCTACATGATAGACAGTTGAAATATAGTCTTTGATGGCTTCAATGTTGCTTTGGCGGTTATCAGCGCCGATGACTTCGTGACCGAGAGCCGCGAGATCAAGGGCGAGATTTGACCCGTAGATTCCTAAACCAATGATGAGATATTTCATGACAGTTGATTTTTAGCTTATTATTATGCTTTCAGATGGATAATGAGGAGATTTGTCGCGGTATTGTGAGGCGAAACCAATCAGAAGTGACAATATACCGACACGACCGACAAACATTGCGGTCGAAAGGATTATTTTTGACGCCGGTGAAAGTTGCTCGGTGATGCCGAGCGATGAGCCGACCGTGAACAGTGCCGATGTAACCTCAAATAGCAATGCTTTGACAGATAGAGCTGGTTCGAGTGCAATTACCGCAATAGCGTAAGTGAGAAATGCGCCGATTGAAATGGCAAGTACAGCATAGGCACGTCGGCTCGAACCATGGGTTATCTGTCTGCCGAATGCTGTTGCTGCAGACTGTCCGCGGATGATTGCCCGCAGATTTAGAATGACCGTGGCGAATGTATTTACTTTTATACCGCCGGCGAGAGACTGAGATGCACCGCCTATCCACATCTGCACGACTATAAGCAGAAGCGTCAGAGGCATAAACATAGCAGGATTTACAGATGAAAATCCTGCGCTTCGGGGTATCAATGAGTTGAAAACCGATTGAGTTATTTTCTTTTCAACTGACATTCCGGCAAGAGTGTTGTCATATTCAAGTATGAAAAATGCTATGGAGCCTACAGCGAGAATAGATAGTGTAGTTATCAGCACGAGTTTAGTGTTAAGGTCGTAGACATGAAGCCTACGATTGACCCGGAGTCCTTTTGAGAAAGAGAATAGCCGTTTTATCCAAGAGACAAAAATGTCCTTGCAGTTCACGAGGATTGGGAACCCCACAGCTCCCGCAAAAATCAGGATAGACGTGACAACATAGATTGACTGAGTGCCGTTCATCAGAGCCGGATTTGCCATTCCTCCGGGCAAACATGAAAAACCTGCATTGCAGAATGAAGATAAAGAGTGGAAACCAGCAAAAATCAGTTTATCTGTTATTGACAATCCTAAAGTAGCAGGGATTGTGAAATATACTCCTACAGCTCCGATTAGTTCGACTGTAACGGTAAATGCGAGTATATAGAGCAGGGTGGGAATGAGGTTGTTTATCGTCTTGGAATATATCACATCTTTTATAAGTAACTGACTATATATCGATGGTGCCCCGCTGAAAAATATCGCGAAAAAGCTGGTGAATGTTATCACGCCCAATCCGCCTATCTGAATGAGAATGCTGAGTATCAGCAAGCCGAGCGGTGTGAAGGTAGATGGTATGTCGACAGGGGTTAATCCTGTTATGCAGACCGCGCTTGTCGATACGAAAAGCGAATCGACATAACTTATCGGTTGAGTGGTGCATTTAGGCAGCATCAGAAGAAACGACCCTATCAGAATAAAGACGATGAAACTGCCGGAGAGTATCAGTGCGGGATTGGTGCGACGGTGGATGACGCGCATCACAGCCTGACACAATTCAAGTATGGAGTATGAAGAGAGAACGGCGAGGAGAAACGTATCGCTATATATAATTCGGGAGAGTAACGGAAGCCATGGTGAC
Organism: uncultured Bacteroidales bacterium; assembly: GCA_947175535.1. GTDB lineage: Bacteria > Bacteroidota > Bacteroidia > Bacteroidales > Muribaculaceae > CAG-873. The sequence continues at coordinate 47,700 of CAMWNF010000003.1, read as the reverse complement.
GAAGGTCGTGGATAAATCCACGCGATTACCGATATAACGAGGGCGGAGTTGACTACCCATTTCAGTATCCTTACATTCCTGATTTTGGGATGGACGTTTCCCAAAAGATTTATAAGAATGTTGAGACCGAAAACCGCCTGTGGTATTCTGAAAAGTCTTTTTATAGCGAATGCCTCTGACGCTGTGCGGTCGAAACCGAAGTATAGAGTCAGTTCTATAAGACAGAAGAGGGCTGCAAGTATTGCCGCTACGTTGACAAAGGTGCCAACTTTTGTAATAAGATAATTGAAGTGGTGGACAAAATGACGTCTGCGAAGCGCCATTTTGTTTCCATAGCGCTTCGTCAGAAGTTTGCTTTTATGAAAAAGACTCTTGAGCATTTATAAATTAAACAATCAAGAGTCTACTATAATCGTTGCACGATATATCTTTAATTTGCTTTGAGCTTGAATCCGGCATAGATGCCATCATATGATGACAGCAAAGAGCTGATTGTATTGAGACTGGAGATGCCTGACACTGAAGACACTGTTTTGACTATCGAAATAAGTTTCGAAACATCGAAAGTAAGGTTGAGCGTCTTGCCGGATTTTGTTGCATATGCGCTAATCTTGCCGAGTTTTATCTTGCCGAAGGCGTTGAAGTTGAACTGAAGGTTACCTTGGTCGTCTTTGCTTACAGTTCCTTTCAGAGTGCCTTTTTTCAGCGACATTGTGAAATTGTTATTTTCATCGACTGTTAGTTTTAGAGCTGTAACTCCGGCTTTCTGATAGTAAGGAGCTATTTTGTTTTCGATAGTTGTGGCAGCTGCCGCGCCTCCTACTTTCTGAAGGGCGTTGTCGCTTTTGAATGTAACAGCGGGAGATTCATAGTTCCATGTTCCGCGCAAGTCGGCGAGTTCAAATTTTGAAGATGCGGTGAGATTTGAAATCGCATTTCCGATAGCCCCAAGCGGATTTGAACCTTTGTCAGATGAGCCGGAAGAAACTGAGTTGAGCAGGTCTTTAAGATCTCCTGTAGCTGACGCTGAGAGTGAGCAGACTGCGGCAAAGGCGAGAATAAGGAATGTCTTTGAGAATTTCATAATGTGATGGTTAAAGTTATATATACTTGAAGAACAATCGGAGAGAGAAAATAGTTCATATAATAAAAACATAAAGGCTGCGCCTGTGATGACGCAGCCTTTATAAGTTATTTAATCGGCTACAGATTATTCAGCTTTGCCGGCGCTGCCGAGCACGTTGACAATCTTGTGACGATAGAGTTTTTCCATGTTGTCGCGAGCCGGACCGAGGTATTTGCGGGGGTCGAACTCAGCGGGCTTTTCAGCAAAGACTTTGCGGACAGCAGCTGTCATAGCGAGACGGCTGTCAGAGTCGATGTTGATTTTGCAAACTGCGCTCTTGGCTGCTTTGCGGAGCTGTTCTTCGGGGATGCCGATTGCATCGGGAAGTTTGCCGCCGAACATGTTGATGGTGTCAACTTCTTCCTGGGGAACTGAAGACGAACCATGGAGCACGATGGGGAAACCGGGGAGTTTTTCCATAACTGCATCGAGAACGTCGAATGCCAGAGGCGGGGGAACGAGTTTGCCTTCTGCGTTGCGTGTGCACTGCTCGGGAGTGAATTTGTAAGCGCCGTGAGATGTGCCGATAGAGATAGCGAGTGAGTCGCAGCCTGTGCGGGTAGCGAAATCGATAACTTCTTCGGGGTCGGTGTAAGTGTGATGGTCGGCAGAAACTTCATCTTCAACGCCGGCGAGCACGCCGAGTTCGCCTTCGACTGTTACGTCGAACTGGTGAGCGTAGTCACATACTTTCTTTGTGAGGGCAACGTTTTCTTCGTAGGGGAGGTGAGAACCGTCGATCATTACAGAAGAGAAACCGCTGTCGATACAGCTCTTGCAGAGTTCGAAAGAGTCACCGTGGTCGAGGTGTAGCACGATCTGGGGATGTTCCCAACCGAGTTCTTTTGCATATTCAACTGCGCCTTCAGCCATGTAACGGAGAAGGGTAGCGTTAGCGTAGTTACGGGCGCCTTTCGAAACCTGGAGGATAACGGGAGATTTTTCTTCAGCAGCAGCTTTGATGATAGCCTGAAGCTGTTCCATGTTGTTGAAGTTGAAGGCAGGGATAGCGTAACCGCCTTTGATAGCCTTAGCAAACATTTCGCGAGTGTTCACGAGGCCTAAGTCTTTGTAACTTACCATTTTGAAGTTTGAGTTATTTGGGTGAAAACTATTGTTTTATGTATGTAGAGATTGATTCGTTCAAACTCACTGCAAAAATAAGAATTATTTTTCAAACAGCCTCAACTCACTCTGTTATAATTCATGAAAATTTTCAGTAATGTTACAAGGATAAAAATTTACCACCAAATTTGCTTGCCTTCTTCGTCAATCATAAAAATCCGTTCGCTTTTTCCTTTCGTCAAGTTTCTTAGAATATATATAGTGTTGGATGGGATGTTTTCGAAATCTATTGAAACGGTTGTTGCGACCTTTCTGTCAAGAGTCTGCCACATACCATTGTGCCAATATTTAAGCTCATATGCATCCCCGGGTTCTATCATATCTCCATCGCTTCGGGGTACATAACGAATTTTATCAATAGATACAGGTTTCCCGAAATCAAGACCAACCCACGCTTCATTCGGGCGAGTAAAAGAAAGGGGGGTAAGCACATCTCCATCAAAAGCTCTTCTACCATCACTTAGAATATCATTTTGGGATTCTATAAAATTACCAATTACTTTGCCTTTATCGGTTATGTTACTGCTATCATTGATAAAAGTTAATTCACCAAGATAGCACTTTGCGGAATCTCCGCGTTGGATATACCGCCAATATCTATAACTTCCTATGCTGTCAGGGATATTTATTTCGCCGGCTTGGTCGGCTGGAGTAGTAACAGAACCCACGGTGACAGACTGTTTGAAATCCGGAGAATTAGATGCTTCGAATTGACCGTTCTCCATCATAACTGCCACCCGCCACGCATATTCGAGCAATGGACCTTTGCGATACAAAGTCGCATTAATCGTTTTGTCAAAATTCGCATTTAAGTATTGAATTGACCCATCCCAGTCGAGTTTGAAAGGCTCTGTAAATGATATCATATTACCATTTTTGTCGAAATAGACAGGTAGATAGATACATCCTTTCCCCATATCAATAAATTTTGCCTTTCCGTCTTTTACTTGGGTAAACGCTATTGGCTGCCAGAACGAACGGCTTGTTGTACACAGATAGGCATATTCATTATCGGGAATATTGATTTTTAAGTCGATATTTTTAGTATCGGCATATAGCGGTGTAACGTCACGCTGAAAAATATTCCTAAATGTCTCGGGCACAAATCGTGAGCCATCATTTAATTTTACTAATTCTTGGTTGCGGGCATAGGTTCGACGATAGACTTTAGAAATTGTTTCGTTTATCTTATGCTGTACATAAGGAGACATGTGAATAGGGACAAAAGGCATATCATGACCGTTAGGAGCGCGTACTATAGCCCACGAATGACCGCGATTCCCATACCCCCATAACGGTACATAATCTATGGCGACCGGAATACCTGCTGCCCGAAAAATGCTGATACCTGAAAGGCATAAGTCTTCGCATGTGCTGTAGGGTACTCTCAGACGAGTCAGAGGTCGATAGAACATTGGCGGCATGGTCTGATCATCGGGATCGCGACAGAATTCATTTTTGAGACAATTATTGACAAATTCAGCCGCTTGAAACGCTGAAATACGATAAAGTGAGCAACTCATCATTCGTTCCAGCGAATCGGCAATGATGGCATTATATTCTGCTCGCCATGGCTTAAGTTCTTGGGTCTCCGCTACTTTGTAAGGAAGGATATATTCACAGAACTCATCAAAATTAAGTCCGCGACACCACGGAACATTTTCCCAAACCTCAAATGCACGATCAATATTATCGATTAAGAAATCTGATTTGATAACACAAATATCATCAATTGTTTCTAAATCTTCTATCTTGTTGCGATAATATATACTCTTTACGGAATCAGCAATTTCAGAATATGGCTGATCCTGCATTACAGTGAGGAGTGAATCCAAAGAATCATAGAAGTGGTTTACTGGAATGGTATCAACAAATGAAAAATGTCCCGGCATGTTTTCAATCAAATACTTAGCCGCTTCAAGTTTTAATGAGTCGTCAGCATAATAGTCAAGTACTTTCTGCAGTTCTTTTTGATTTGAACCGGAGATGTTCAGTGAAGATTCTATTGGCGAATAATTTGTGGTACAGCCGGTATTTTTTAAAAATAAAATTGATATCCACAAAAAATATACGATTGGTCTTAAACTATGATTCATTGAAAGGATATTTTACTAGCAATTGGTTAATCCGTAGAAATTTCATCCATTACCGGTTGGGCTTTATACGGGTGACGAGGAACAGATGGGAAGCCTAAATCAGTGTAATGTCCTTTCAATTGCTCCTCTATCATTGTTAGACGGGTTGAATTGTCGCCGTACTTTATAGTGTCGAGCATAAGTTTGATATATTTTTCTTTATCGGTGTAAGTATCTTTGTTCAAAAGTAATTTAAGCAGCAAACCGGGATGCTCGGCTTTACGTAGATAAATGCCTATGCAGTAAGGGAATTCTTCAGAATATAGAGCTGAACAGTTTTTAGGGTTTAATTCATAGATTGCCAGCGTATCTGCATTGGCGGCATTTTTTTTCCCTTTAACATTATAGATTGCAACGTACGGATTGACATCAAGGTCACAATCTTTAAAATTAGCTCTAATTTCTTTTTCTATTTCTGCTCCCCGGCGTAACGTTTCATTGCCCATGTCGAAATAAAGCGTTGGAAATAGCATCATAACGCTTTTATCCCGATTTTGTAGGCCCAAAGGATATATTGATTGGGGCGTATCCGGGAAACAAGGCGAGCTCCTTATGTAGAAAGATGAAGTTCTTAAGTCAATAGGTTCGAAATCATTCGGAATTGTTATTTTTGTATCACAGTCACTTAAATCATTTTTGTACTCATTAAATACACTCATCGGTGTAATCAATGTTGAATCTTCGGCTTCAGAAAAAGACATTCTAAAGATGCCGTGTAAATTCTTGGCATTAGCATAATCAACTAATAATAATGCTATTATTCCTAATAATAATCGTAGTATCATAATTTATACTATTTCAATAATAATAGATAGCTTTTATCATATCTGAGTCTACTATACGTGAACAATTATTCTGATAGTCTTTGCAAATAAACTGATCGTTTGATGTTTGTAAAAAGCCGTTTACTGCGTGATAAGTATTCTCATCCATATATTCCGGATCATGATATACGATTACGTATCGGGTAGATAGGGCTTCCGGTGAAGAAAAAGAATTTACATCCATTGCGCTTCCACCATAGCGAGGATCTCCTAAAACGGAAAACATGTTATCTTTCGTAACACCAACAAATCCGGTAGATGCGAGAACGTGATTAAAAACATCATAGTAGCTCATGCCTGTAGCATTTGCAATGGCCCAAACAACACAATCGCTGCCGTAACCAATTGGATCACGTGAGATAAGATTATGTCTTCTTATATCACAGTTGTCATTTGATGATTCTACAATTTCTTGGAAAAAGCAAAAAATATTTTCCGAGATGCTTAACTCTTTGTAATTTTTAGGACTTATTTCATACAAACCATCCTCATTGCAAATAAGTTGAAAACGCTGAGATGCCAAAAACAAAATTTGCAGTTCCTCAGCTGAAAGATTGTTTATATCAATTTCCCCATCAATATTAAGGTATGGCAAACTTGGTTCAGGTTCATCTAAAAGTAATTCCGATTGGCAACTCGTAAAAATAATTAGGACAAAAATAGAGATTAATTTTAATAGTTTCATCACAGATGATTGGGTAATGTTTAATTATAGTTTATTTGTTAGAGGTAACTTTTAAAGCCTTTTGCATTTTATGCCTAATTAGTCCAACTGTACGAGAATGAACTTTAATCGGCTTAGCTAAAATATATTCAGCAATATCCTTGGCCATGTGTTCATCTCCTAATGCAGTAAATGTATCATATAATGCCAAGAGAGGTGTAAATCTACAAGGTATCATTTCTGCTGCATGTTTATAGTGAAATTCTGCCCTGTCATAGTTTTCTTTTTTGAGATAAATGTCGCCTAAAAGCAATTCAAGGTCGTAATGAGACAGATCGTTGCTGCATTGTTCAGCTAACGAAAGGCTTAAATCATAATCTTCTCTTTTGTATGCTTCAAAGGCGTAGCTATAAAGGAAATGCGGAATATGCTCCAACCGCGGTTTCAAAATTGCATAAGCATTTAGGTCTCCTTTTATAAACGCTTTACCCCATTGTAATTCAGCGTCAATACGGTCATAGACTTTGTATGAACAAAAGACTCCAATCAACAGCATGATTGAGGCAACAGCAGGTTTCAAAAGTTTTACCGGAGAGAACTTAAAAGAGTTCTTGATTATGAAAAGCGTTGATATAAGGATGATTACATAAGTAAAGGGATAGGTGAACGGATAGGAGAAGAGAGAAATGAATGCCAATGCTCCTAAAGAATAGAGAGCATAAGATTTATATGATTCGATAGCGCGGCAGTACGCAAAAATCAGGAAAGAAACAAATCCAATAAATATTAAAAGACCAAGTATACCGAAATTCAGATAAAAATCGATGTATTCGTTGAACGGCACTATCGAATTGCCGGCGAGCATTGCATAATCGCTGTCAGGCGAAAAAGCACTAAGATACTCTGCCTGAGCCTCCATATATAATCGCCCGAAAGCACCTATGCCATAGCCGCAGAAGGGCGTGGCAGAAATCAAGGGTAATGAAGCACGCCAAATCAGAAGACGCCCGGTGACAGAATCTGTATTAATCAGACACGAAACGGCAATAAGTATGACTGTTAATCCTGCAACAATGAACAATCGTTTTGAAAGCGATAGTTTTGAAAATCTTAATCCGAAGCAAAGGAGAACTAATAATGCTGCGATTATGCCTGTGCGTGACTGACTTGCAAAAATTGCTAAAACGATAACTATAGCGGCGGCGATAAACGTCTTTTTGTGGCAAGTCTGCGCAATAGCATACAGCGTAAATGGAAGAGCAAGACATAATGCTGACATTAATCCTACGGGATTCTCGAATGTTCCGCAGATAAATACGTCAAGACCTAAAAGTCGGGTTACGCAAAATTGAAAGATTGCGTAAAGAGACTCCGCGCTGCATATCGCCGTAATGATAACTGACCATGAGTAAGGTGTGATCTTAAAGCCTTTTCCCAACAAAAGTTTTACGGCTATTGCAACGATAGACAGCGACAGAACGAGACCTGTGTATAACTGTTTCGGAACTATCGCGTGGTCTGTCATTAATTTTGACTTGGCAAATAAGGCTGTGATGCAAAGTGCTGCAACAACGATATTTTCCAATGTAAAATACTGACAATATTTGCTCAATTGCTTCATGGTTACGCGGACTTGATTTCTATTTATAAAGAACTCCCTGATATTCTGCAGATGGGGTATTTATAATGATTGAGACCGATTTTGCATTAACCGGAATTTCGCAGAAGAACGAGGGCGCGAGCGTTGCTACGCCGTTGTAATATTGCTCTTCGGTGAGATTATCATAAATCATTACTTCAGCTTGTAAGGTCACGGATGAAGTAATGGTAATTCCTATTCCATTGTAATATGCTTGTAGTTGTACGCGCGAAGGGGCTTGGGGTTTATATGGTTTATCTTTATTGATTGGAGGTAATATTATTATTTCTTCCGAAGAATCATCTGCGTAAATTGTAATTGTGTAAGTACAACAGATAACGAAAAAGATTAGAATGGTTTTAATGAGTTGCATAATTTTTGATGATTTTTATGTCGCTAAATTATGCATCCAAAAGATGAATTACAATAATATGATGTAATTCCGACGTAATTTAATTGAAAAACGGCAAGTAAAAGTATTTGTTAATCAGTTGATTAGTCTTGACTGATAAAACTCACATGTAATTTTTATGTATTAACTTGATTTACAATCTATTAGGTTTAGTGTATTAAGCAAGCAATAGATTCATAGCGTTTTAGCCTCTCATTTTCTTGAAATAGATCAAGAAAAGCTCTTTATCGGGGCAATCTGCACAGTTGATGGCCGCTCGAATTTTGCTTCTGGCGTTTCGGGCTGCTCCATCACCAATTTTTAATATGCAGCAAATAGAATCATTCGAAAAACCGATAAAAGTCAGTAGGGCGAGGTTATAATAGCTCGAAGGTAAATTGGTGATTTGCTCTCTGAAACGGGTCATTAATCCATTATTTGTTTGATCTATATACAGTTCGAGATCGCGTAATATTTCTGAAGATTTAATAGTATCGATAAAATCAACGGCAATCTTTCCGATATCTTTGTAACCTTTATCTCCGGGAGATAAGATATATCTTGATTTGCATAGAGTATTTAATAAAGTTGCAGGTAATGCGCTCAAGCGTGGATTTTCAATGTCCGGAGTACGCTGAATAATAAGACTTTCCAGTTTTAACTGCAGAGCCTGCATGTCTGAAAAAATATGCTCAAGCTCTAACTCTTTGCGAAGCAAACGTTTTCGGTAATATAGTGACAGTAAACATGAGAATGCTATCAGCATAATTATTGCAAGAACGCCAATCCATATGCGTTGTTCTGCAATTTGTCTCTGGGCGGTCTGTTCAATGCTTTTTGTGTGGTAATGTTCGCTCAACAGAGACGTATAGGGATGAGTTGTCAAGCGATTTACTTTGGTATTTAATCGGTTGTAAACCTTGGTCTGATTGAGATATGCATGTTGAAAATCGCTTTCCGCTGCTTGCAATTGAGCTAAAGCGAGTTTTGCCGCGAGAGAGTCTGTGTCGTCCTCAGCTTTAGAAATCGCCTTACGGTAAAATTGCTTAGCGTTATCAATGTCGCCCGCTTTAAGACTAATCCGAGTCATCGCAGCATATAATCTTGACGATGGGGTGCCCCCTTCTTTAAGAAAAGCATTAAAATATTTTTCAGCCTTTTCAACATCTGAGAGTTTAATGCTCAATTCGCAGGCATGTACATAAACTTGTCGTCTTAAAGTTTCATCGGATAGAATTAGACTGTCATTGAGAAGTGTGGTAATCAGTTCTTTCGCCTCCTCATATTGATTAGAATAAGAAAGTGATGGAATCAATGATACTTGCTCCCATTTAGCATGGAGCGGGCGATTAGCTTGGACAAAGGATTCGTAAGCTAACTTTCCAAACTTGGCAGCTTGTTCGAAAGCATATAAGTCGGTGTATATTTCGGCTTGTTCGCGGTAGGACATCGCGAGGTAGAAGTGGTCGTTGTTATTTTTGGAAATGTCGGCTGATTCCATTAATGCAATCAGTGCGTCTGAGTAGTCACCGCGGTAGCCGAGGAGGACACCGAGATAGAAGAGTGTCTGGGTTTCAAGACTATCGCCGCGGTTTTGAAACAGGGCGGTGGCTTTACTCAGTGAGGCGATGGAACGAGACAGCAGAGAGTCAGCAGGAGAATCGGCTAAGATGATGCCTGCCTTTGCTCGGGCTTTTGCAAGCAAGAGAGAGTGACGGGCGCGCTGAAAATCTGACATGTCGCCGGTCGATAGACTGTCAAGAAGAGTGACTGCGGAATCAGGCGCTGAGAATATAAGCGTATCAGCGTTTGAAAGAGCGGTGTCGGTCTCATTATTCTGGTGACAGGCACCAAGGGTCAGGCAAATTATTATGAGGCTTAACAATTTGTGCATGTTACAAAGATAATATAAAAATGCGCACGCGCCAATAAAAAAAATCCTGCCCAGAGCGGAAGTGCTCCCCGGGGCAGGATTACAAGCTGTGATTCGGGTAATATCAGTTGCTGCGAAGCGGCTTATTTAGCCTGATGTTCGTAGCGGAGTGTCATTGTCGGCTGGTCGCAGACTTCAGCGGGACCGAAGTACTGGATAGGACCGGGATAGACGTAGCAGGTGTTGATAGCCCATTCGTCGCGCTGTGAAGCGAATTTTTGGAAAGGCGCACCGTCGAGACGCACGAGAGCTTTCTGGATAACGGGCTTCATTTCGCCGTGACGACGTTCCATGTTCATCATCATTGTGATGGGGATACCGCCGGCAATCCACTGGATAGCGGGTTTGACGAGATTACGGACTGACGACATGTAACCAGTAACACCGGCTTCGATAAGGCAAGCGGCGTTGTAGCCAAGTGCGTAGCAATAGTCTGCGTCGAAGTTAGAGGGGTCGGCGCAACGGCCTTCGTAGCCGAAGAAGTGGTGCTGGGCTGAGAATTTGCCTGAGAATTTGCCTTCGGCTTTCATCTCTTTGAGGCGTTTTGCAACCATTTCACTGAGAAGTTTTTCGGTCTCTATGAGCGATACCTGAACGTTTCCGTGAGGGTCGCGGTCGAGAGTGAGCTGACGGGCAACGCCTTCGGGAAGAGAAGCGTAAGTTTCGGCATTGGCGGGAGAAAGTTTTTCGAGCACGAAGCGACGCTGTTCGGCGTGATTGAGTGCTGCGAATTTTTCACCTTCGGCAGCGAGGAGGTCGTTGAGTTCGGCGATAAGCGATTTCATCGCGGGAATGAATTCGATGAGACCTTCGGGGATGAGGACTGTACCGAAGTTATTGCCTTCAGCCGCACGGCGTGCAACGATATCGGCTATATAGTTGACAACCTGCTGGAGAGTCATGTTCTTGGCTTCGACTTCTTCAGAGATTATGCAGATGTTGGGCTGAGTCTGGAGACCGCACTCAAGGGCGATGTGGCTTGCCGAACGACCCATGAGTTTGATGAAGTGCCAGTATTTCTTTGCCGAGTTGCAGTCGCGCTGGATATTGCCGATAACTTCAGAGTAGACTTTAGTAGCTGTATCGAAACCGAATGAAGTTTCGATTAAATCGTTCTTGAGGTCGCCGTCGATGGTCTTGGGACAGCCGATAACCTGAACGCCTGCGTCGATGCTCTTGTAGTATTCGGCGAGGATAGCGGCGTTGGTGTTGGAGTCATCACCGCCGATGATTACGAGAGCCTTGATATCGAGTTCGCGGAGGATTTCAAGACCTTTGTCGAACTGTTCTTTCTTTTCAAGTTTTGTACGACCTGAGCCGATGATGTCGAAACCGCCGGTGTTGCGGTATTCGTCGATGATAGGAGCGGTAAGTTCGATGTATTTGTGGTCAACAAAACCGCCGGGACCCATGGTGAAGCCGAAAAGGCGGCTGTCGCGATTGATTTTCTTGATGCCGTCGAAGAGACCGCAGATGACGTTGTGTCCGCCGGGAGCCTGACCGCCGGAGAGGATTACGCCGACGTTAATCGGCTTGCCGGGAGCGGGGTTGGGGTTCTTTTCGAAACGGAGTTCGGGGAGACCGTAGGTGTTGGGAAACAATTTCTGAATTTCTTCCTGGTCTGCCACCGATGTAGTGGGCTTGCCTTCAACGGCTTTTACTGCTCCTGTCAGCACGATTGGGAGCTTGGGTTGATAAGCCGCGCGGGCTTTCTGCAATGCGCTTTTTTTCATTATGTAATGATTATGAATATTGAGTAACTCTTAAATTTTGCCTTGTAATGCATTTATAAGGCAAAGTAACAAATTTTTTTCGAGTCAGTCAAATTTTTGTTATAATGGCAGAAATATTTCAGATGCTTTTTTCAATATCCCACACGAAGGCTCTTAGCCCGAGTTTCGGACGTTCGTCGTCGAGACCGCGCAGCTTGTCAAGCAGAGTGTCGACACGGCGGTCTTCGACCATCGTGATGATTGCCGATGCGAGCGATGGCCATGCGTGAGAACCGTAATGCGGTTCTCCGTCGCGTGTGCCGCGACCCGACACCTGCTGCCATGCCGTGAAGCCGCGGCAGTTATTGCGTTCGAGAATATCGATGATGTGTTCGTAGTGTGCCTGGTCGAATGTTATAAAGACTGATTTCATTTTTCAGTAGTTGCGTTAAGAGATTTGTGAAATTTTCGGCGAGAATTGCGTATGCCGTTGTGAGCAAAGACGCAGTAAAGCACCGGTACGAAAAGCAGGGTCAGAATGGTCGAGAATGTCAGACCTCCGATGACGGCTGTACCCATGGGTCGCCACATTTCTGCACCCTGTCCTGTGCCTACCGCCATAGGAACCATGCCGAGGATGGTGGTGAGCGTGGTCATGATTACAGGACGCAGACGCGACATGCCGCCGTCGATAACCGCAAGGCGTATCGACATCCCGCGCTCACGGTTGAGCGAGATATAGTCGATAAGCACGATACCGTTCTTGACCACGATGCCGATAAGCATAATCGCTCCAATCATCGACATAACGTTAAGCGAATGTCCGGTGAGGTAGAGGATGATGAATACGCCGGAGAAAGCGAACAGCAGCGAGGTCATGATGATTGCAGGATAAGTGTAGCTCTCGAACTGCGCAGCCATAACGATATATACGAGAATAATAATAAGAGCGGCGAGCATCAGAAGGTCGCGGAACGAATCCTGCTGGTCTTCATAGTTGCCGGCGAGTTGGATAGAGACACCCTGGGGTATTTCCATTCTGTCGATTTCTGCTTGCGCGGCAGCTACGACCTGACTCATCGGCACGTCCTGCACGACCGTGTTGACCGTGATGATACGCTCCCTGTCTTTACGTTCGATTGTGGGCGGGGTGAAGCGTTCGACAACCTTGCCGACATCGCGCACTCGCACAGCATTGCCGGCTGAGTTATAAATTAGGATGTTCTCGATGTCGTCAATAGATGTGCGGTGGTCAGGGTCATAGAGAACTTTGATATCGTATTCCTCGCCGTCTTCGCGGAAACGCGATGCGGTCGAGCCGTTGATTCGATTGCGGAGATAAGTCGCTGCTGTCTGTAGATTGAGACCGTATATCGCAAGTTTCTCGCGGTCGAAGTCAACCTGATATTCCGGCTGATAATCTGAGCGTGAGATATTGACGTCGGCTGTGCCGGGAATTGCCTCAAGAACGCGTTTCAGACGCTGTGCCACCGAGTCAGTCTCTTCGAAATTATAACCGTAGATTTCGAAGTCGATTGACGACTGACCGCCCATGCCCCCCATGTTTCCACCGACTTTTACCTGCGCTTTTTTGTATTGCGGATAAGATTTGAGGTCCTCGCGCATAAGACCTGCGATTTCCACGATTCCACGGTCTCGCAGTCCGGGGTCAACAAGACTTATGTTCATCGAAACGATGTGAGAGCCATTGTCTCTCAGCGATGCGAATGTGTTGTCGCTCGATGCGGTTCCGACGGTGAAGTTTATGACACGTATTTCAGGATATTTTTCCTGCCATTCCTTGACAAGACGTTCGGTGACATCTTGAGAAATCTCTACGCGTGTACCGATAGGAAGTTCGAGATTGACGCTTAGACGTCCGTCGTCGGCAGTCGGGAAAAACTCCGTTCCGACATGTTTCATCAGGAATATCGAACCGACGAAGGTTGAAATACAAATGATGATAGTTATGAGCCGGTGTCCAACCACCCATTTTAGCAGACTGCCGTATCCGCGGTCGAAAGCATCGAGTCCGCGGCTGATAGGACCGAACAATGCATTGTAAATTTTGCCGTGATGATTGACTCTTCTAAGAAGGAGCGAGCAAAGCATGGGGGTGAGTGAGAGCGCGCACACAGTCGAGATAATCATCATGATGGTCACCATCCAGCCGAGCTGACGGAAAAGCACGCCGGTCATGCCGGTGACGAGTGTCAGCGGGAAGAATACGGCGATAAGTGTCAAAGTAGATGCGATAACCGATACGGCGACCTCGTTTGTGCCGTGAATAGCCGCCTGTTTGGGGTCGGAGCCTCGTTCAATATGTGTGGTTACGTTTTCCAACACCACAATCGCATCGTCGACCACCATGCCGATGGAAATTGATAATGCCGACAGCGACACGATATTGAGAGAATTGCCTGTAATTGCAAGATAAATGAATGAGGCTATAAGAGAAATCGGGATTGTTATGGTGATGATAAGTGTGGCTCGCCAGCGTCCGAGGAAGAAGAATACCACAATAATCACAAACAGAAGGGCATAAAGCACGGTCTCGACAAGTGAAGCGATTGTGTTGCGGATATTGTCTGACGTATCTGCGATGATGCCGATTTTTACGTCTGAAGGCAGACGTTTCTGGAGCGAGGGCAACATTTTAAGCACCTTGTTCGAGATTTCCACCGAATTGGCGCCGCTCTGTTTCTGGATGACAATCATCGCACCTTTCACACCATTGTTGAAAGTCTGCTGGGCGCGTTCCTCGAGCGAGTCGTCTATGCGTGCTACATCACGGAGAAATATATTCTTTCCGTCGCGTGAGCCGACCACGATGTCGCGCATCTGGTCAGACGAAGTAAATTCACCCTGTACGCGAAGCGAATATGTGTCAGAACCGATGTCGAACGCGCCGCCGGGAATGTTACGGTTCTCTGCTGCTACGACCGACGCTATCTGCTCGATTGTGAGGTTATAGGCTTCAAGTCTTACAGGGTCGACATAAATGTGGATTTCACGTTTTGGTGCACCGGAAATGGAAACAGAACCGACTCCATTGACACGAGCGAGAGGGTTTGCGACCGCTTCGTCAAGGATTTTGTAGAGTCCCGGCATACTCTCGTCAGCCTGCACAGAGAGGAGCAGGATAGGAATCATATCTGACGAGAACTTGAATATGATGGGAGTCTCTGCATCGTCAGGAAGTGCCGACGATACCAGGTCAAGTTTGTCTCTGACATCATTGGTGAGAACATCAATGTCTTTGCCATATTCGAACTCAAGTGTGATGACAGATATGTTTTCGCGGGATTTAGAGGTGATGTGTTTAAGGTCATTGACTGAGTTAAGCACGTTTTCAAGCGGACGTGTGACGTTCTGTTCGATATCTTGCGCACTTGCACCTTGGTATGTGGTCATTACCATAAGGGTGTTGGTATCGATATCAGGATAGAGGTCGATAGGAAGAGTGGAAAGTGAGAAAAGACCGAGAATGACTACAGCGACAAAACACAGTGTCGTCATAATCGGGCGTTTTACAGCGCTGCCGTAGAGACTCATATTATATTATTGAAAAAGAATTTTAATAATTGCGTTTGGTTATCGGGCTGAAATAACATCGACTTCAACGCCGTCGGCGAGGCGTGTCTGCCCCGAAATGATTACGGTGTCGCCTGAGTTGACGCCCGAAAGCAGTTCATAGGCATCACCGAGACGTCGACCGAGTTCGACACGTTCGTAATATACTTTGCCGTCGTGAAGAACATATACATATCGATTGCCGGAGCCGGTCTGCTTCACGATAGCACGGTCGGGAACGACAACATTGTTTCGTTCGCCGAGATTGACGCTTACGCGCGCAAACATACCGGGCATGATACGTTCGGCAGGATTGGAGATAAGTATTTCAGTGCGGAAAGTGCGTGTGGCGGTGTCGACCGTAGGATGTATGCGAGATACTTTCCCTTCAAATACTTCTTCATCGAATGCATCGAAACTGACCGTCACCGGCATTCCAACGCGTATTTTAGACAAATCGCTCTCAGTGACATTTATCATAACTTTGACAACAGGAGATAACTGACCAACGGTGAGCACAGGAAGATTTCCCGTCATATCGCCCGGGTCATAATTGCGTCCGGTAACAACTCCATTTATTGGGGAGATAAGCACGGTGTTTTCTATGATGTTGGAATATTGCGAGCGGGCTGCGTCAAGCTGCGCTTTAAGCTGGTCGACCGCCTGTTGGGTACCGGCTCCGATTTCAAGCAGCTGAACCGCACGGTTATATTCGCGCTCAATCTGGTCAAGATTTATTTTCAACTGATCGCTGTTCGAGCGGTCAAGGGTGACAAGTGTCTGACCTTTGCGCACATGGTCTCCGACCTCGACTTCGATAGTCTTGATTCGGTTAGGTGTGGCGGGTGCTATATTATTGATATTGTCTGCTTCAACAGTTGCGGTGTATTCGTTAATTTGTGGCACGTCTCGTGCTGTCACGACACTTGTTTCGACTTTCGGCAATTCTTCAACGGCTTCGACGGCATGAGTTTCTTCTTTTTTTGAGCAAGAACTGATTGAACTTGCTACGGCTACCGCAGCAAGGATGGTTAAAGCCGGTCTGATTGATGAGTTCATATATATTAATGTGTTTAGTTATTCAGAGATTTGGTATATTTTTCGATTGGAGCATTACCGAGGAGCAATTCAAGTTCGCTGTGTGCGACAAGGAAGTTGTAGATTGCCTGAAAGCGGGCGAGACGAGCGCGTGTCAGAGATAGTTCGGAATCGCGAAGGTCAAGATATGACGCTGCTCCGATTTCGAAACTTTTCTGCATGATGTCATGAGCTCTTTCTGCTTCACTGACGCTTTCTGCGCACGATGCTATCTGTTTGATGTTTACATTTATGTTGTCTATGGCGAGTGTGACCTGAGAGTCGATGGTACGCTCAAGGTTCTCACGCTGCATGAGCAGTTCCGCAGCTTGGATTTTAGCCTGTTTCACGCGTGAATAACGCTGACCTCCCTCAAAAATGGGTAATGACAGTGTCAGTCCGACACCTGAATATGGTGTCCAGCGGAAGTTTCGCAAGGGCGAACCGTTTGACATAGACGTCCAGTTGTAGTTAGCCGAGAGGGCAAGAGTAGGGAACCATGCCGCTTGCTGAATGCTGACGTTGCGACGAGCTATCTGACTGTCGATTTCATTTAACTTCAATGTAGGGTTAAGGCTATAGTCCCGGCTTATTGACATTGCTGTGTCATACATCGAATCTTCATAGACCGCCAACCCTTCGGCAGTGGTGAAATTAAAGCCGGCGTCAAGTCCCATGAGAATCAGCAATTGCAGACGCGCCTGTTTGATTGCGATTTCAGACTGCATCATCTCGGGTTCGATGTTTTTCATCGCTACAGACGTACGCAGTACATCGTAATCAGATGCTGCTCCTGCCTGATGTTTTTTTGTGTATATCTCGTGATTTAGTTTCGCCATGTCGTAGCTTTCGATAATCACTCGACGAGAATCTTCAGCCAGCAAAAGAGTGTAATATGCGCTTTTGACCTGATTTACGAGTTCAAGACGTGACGAGCGGGCTTGCTCTATGCTGCGGAGTATCTGGCTGTCGCTTAGTTTCATCGATTGCCACAGCTGAGGTGCAATCAAGGGCATTGATGCAGAGAAGCCTGTGCTGAACGAGTTGTCAAGACCTACTTTGATACCTCCGTTGCTGCCTGCGCGTGAGTTTGAAGCACGGCTTTCAATTTCGGTTTCTTCATTTTCAGAACTCGAGCCTGCACCGCCCATGCCGCCGAAACCGTCCATGTTCATATACATCACCTGCTTGGCGAGAGTTCGGTTATATGACGCACCGAAACTTATCGAAGGCAGGAGCTGACCAAGCGTTTCTTTTTTGGAATAGTCGGCGCGCGCCACTTCCATATCGGCGATTTTGACAGTCGGACTTTCGCTGAGAGCGATACCGAGACATTGCTCAAGACTTAACATCGGTATGTCGGCTTGCTGAGCTAATGCAGGAAAGCCGGCTCCGAGAGCAAGAAATATTGACAGTAATAATCGGTTTGATTTCATTAAGACTGTAGAAATAAAAGTTTTTACAAAAGTAGTAAAAATGGATATAATTACGGGTGTGAATAAGACAAAAATGCCAATTGATGGGAATAATCGGATAATATAAGTGGATGCACAGACTCATTGATAATATCGAATGTTGAAAAAGAGTTGATAACCCGTAAGACGGTCGGTTGGATTATGCTATATTATAATGTAACTTTGCAGACGGAATTAATAGTATAAAATGGCAGAAGCAAGTAATAAAACATATAATTATCGAAAAAAAGGTCAGACTGCGCCGACTGCTGATGCGCTCGGCAGGTTGTCTCCCCGCGATACTGACGTAGAAGCAGCCGTGTTGGGTGCTCTGATGATTGAGAAGGACGCATATACAGTCGTATGTGACATTCTTAAACCTGAGAGTTTTTATGAACCTGCCCATCAGAAGGTTTATGAGGCCATTCAGACTCTCGGTGCATCACAACAGCCTATCGACCTGCTGACTGTCACCGAGCAGCTGAAACGCAACGGCACACTTGATGAAGTTGGAGGCGCGGCGTTTGTCGTGCAACTTACGTCAAACGTGACTTCGGCAGCGCACGTCGAATTTCACTCGCGCATCGTGGCGCAGAAATATCTTGCACGTGAATTGATATCTTTCTCTGCGCAGATAGAGAAAAATGCTTTTGACGAGAGTATTGACGTTGACGATTTGCTTCAGGAAGCCGAAGGCAAGCTGTTTGAAATCTCTCAGAGGAATGTTAAGAAGGACGTCACTCAGATTGACCCTGTCATTACGTCGGCTCTTGACCAGATTCAGGCTGCCGCAAACCGAACATCAGGTTTGAGCGGACTGCAGACCGGTTTCCACGAGCTTGACAAAGTAACATCTGGTTGGCAGAATTCCGACCTTATTATTATTGCTGCGCGACCGGCGATGGGCAAGACCGCATTCGTCCTCTCTATGGCAAAGAATATGGCTGTCAACTACAATATCCCGATTGCTGTGTTCTCGCTCGAAATGAGTAATCTGCAGTTGGTCAACCGTTTGATTTCAAATGTGTGTGAGCTTCCCGGCGAAAAAATCAAAAGCGGTCAGCTGACATCGCTCGAATGGGACCAGCTGATGGCACGCATAAAGCATCTTAACGGCGCACCGCTTTATATCGACGATACGGCGTCGCTGTCAGTGTTCGAACTGCGCACCAAAGCCCGTCGCCTCGTCCGAGAGCATGATATAAAGATGATTATCATCGACTACCTTCAGCTGATGAATGCTTCGGGCATGAAATTCGGTTCTCGCGAACAGGAAGTCAGCATGATTTCCCGTTCGCTGAAGCAGCTGGCGAAGGAACTCAACATTCCCATCATCGCTCTTTCACAGCTCAGCCGTCAGGTGGAAAACCGAAGTGACAACAAGCGTCCGCAGCTTTCCGACCTTCGTGAATCCGGCGCAATCGAACAGGATGCCGACATCGTATGCTTCATCCATCGCCCCGAATACTATTATCACAGCGACACCGATCCCAGCGGAAAAGATATACGCGGACTTGCCGAGTTTATTATCGCCAAGCACCGTAGTGGCTCGGTAAAGGATGTCAACATGCGCTTCCGCGCTCAGTTCGCTCGTTTCGAAAACTGGCTTGAAGAAGGAGGAGAGGCAATCATGGCCTCAACCACGTCGAGTTTGAATATGCCTTCGCAGGGCGGTGACCCGTTTTCGGCTTCTCCGCTGTCGGGTGGCTCAGTTGACATAATTTCAGCGCATGGCGAAGAGACTCCTTTTTAAGTAGTTAGAAAATCTTAAATAATTTTTTCGATTTTTTTTGTGATATGTCAAACCTTTTTAGTAACTTAGACGTTAGAAATGTACGAACGCTGAAAAGCGGGAGTGAAATGCAGAATTAATTTATAACAACTATTATTAAATGTTTGATATGAAAAAAATCGCTTTATTGTTTGCTGTCATCGTAAGTAGTTTGGCAGTCAACGCACAGAAATTCGACAAAAACGAGTTGAAACAGCTTCAGGCGTTCCTCGCAGCTCCCGCGGAAAAGGAAGCAACCAACGCTCAGGCTCTTAAAATCACTGACGTTAAGTCTCCCGCAACATGGGAAGGCGTAACAGTTGAAAACGGTCACGTTACCAAAATTGACTGGAAAGGCAAGAAACTCGCAGGTGAGCTTAACCTCAAAGGTTTCACAGCTCTCCAGAGTGTAGACGTTTCACGCAACGCTATCACTTCAGTTTCTTTCGCAGGTGATGCCGCTCTCACTGAACTCAACATCTCTCGTAACAAGATTACTGAAGCAGATCTTACCGGTTGCACCAACCTCGTTAAAGTTTCAGCTAACAACAACCGTATGACAGAGTTCGTTCTCGACGGTGTTACTGCTCTTGAAAACCTCAACATCGCAGCTAACCACCTCGTAGCTCTCGACCTTTCAAATTCACCCACTCTTAAGACTGTGAACTGCCAGTCAAACGACCTCGAAGTTCTCAGCGTGGCTAACTGCAAGGCTCTTAAGAACCTCTACTGCGGCTACAACAAGCTCACTACTCTTAACCTCGAAGGTGTTGAAAGTCTCCAGAACCTCAATATCGACGACAACTCAATCACCAATATGATTGTCAGCGGTCTTCCCTCTCTTTCAACATTCGTTTGCTCAGACAACAACATGAAGTCTCTCGCAGTTCGTGATTGCAACGTTCTTCTTGACGTAGTTTGCTCTTACAACGACCTCACTTCATTCACTGTCAACAATTGCCCGCAGCTTCAGTATGTCGATTGCTCTTACAACGACCTTACTCAGTTGACTCTCAGCAACCAGACTTTCCTCCAGCGTGTGATTTGCAACAACAACGAACTTACAATGCTCGACGTATCATTTGACCAGGCTCTTACTTACATCAACTGCCGCTTCAACATGATTACCGACCTCCGCACAATCGCTTGCCCGAACCTCCACATGATTGCTTGCCAGTGGAACTACTAATCATCCGATTGTAACTCTAAGAAACTAAATAGCTTCCTCAGAAGCATACCAACAATAAAGCGAGGCTGCTCACCAATTGAGTGGTCTCGCTTTAGTTTTTCAATATTCCCGTCAACCGGGTATTAATTATGTGGTGTTAAGTAAGATTACTTCTCTTCATTCTCTTCTCGGAGCTTCTTTTCTAAGTACTGACGCATCAAATCATTTATATCATCTTTTTCATTCATCTTTTGATTACGTTTTGCTAACCAAGAAAACAATCCAAATACACAACCGAATAACATGCCAGCGCCAAGACAGACACCTTTTGATGATGGTTATTTTATAGATATTCAGTACTAAAATAGAATGCAATGGAGTTTGTTATATTTGTTTGGCAACATTGTAATAATACTCCACTGCAGACTATTGTTTATAAATCTTATTGATGATTTTGCTTTTATTAAAATCGTCTATCTTTAATCATCAACATTAACATTCCTTCCCCAGCGAAAGAAAGTCGCTTCATACCAACCGCGTTTATTTATTCTTGCGCCCATAGCAAATTTCTCATCTTCGTAGAGTTCTTGGAATGGTTCAATTGAAAGACCGTTTGGATTAGTTCGGCTATATCCATATTCACGCAATTGTGAACCAAAATGCGAAAGATATTTTTGACCAATCAATATTACACATTTTTCTACTTTCTGCGAATTAGGCATCTTATAGATTTTTACAATCATAGCTTCATCAGCGTACTTTGCTTTTGGCCATTCATAAACTAAACATGTCGTCGTAGTCTGCTTTTGATTGAGGACAAATCCATCACCAGTCAACATTTTTTTAGAATACGCAAAATCATCAACTTGCGTTACTGCTCGTCCAATTGACGCTGCATTTTGACACCATGCGCTTACGCTGAACATTAAGACAGCCATAAGCATTAACATTGCTCTTTTCATAAGGCGAATTTTACAAGAGTTTTTGTTCCCCTCAGACAGCCTGATATTGGAGATTATTCTAACTAAAGTTATATAAAGAAAAGTGGACTGTCATCCTTGCACTCTTGTAGGTATCGCCAAACACCCGAATACACGCACGGATAGGCAGCCCACATTATATAGAGCTGTCACCGTACCTCGTGTATTCTTTGTTAAACTGGCGATTTTACAAGAGCTGAGGCACCTTTCTTTTTTTCTAATGTTATCTTCTCTAAGACACTACAAAGGTATAAAGAAATTTTGTATAGAGTATCATCTGATGTAAAACATTTATGTTTTAATACTTATGGTTTGGATTTGCCGACTGGGGGTTCGGTGAGGGAGATGCGGACGATGGTTGTGCGGTTGAGGCTGCGCACAATTGCTTCGTCGAAATGTTCCATGTAGTGCGGTAGAAAGCGTTCGCAAATCAATCGGAGTGCTTCGATTTTCTCGTTGTCGTCAGTGACGAACTCCGCTTTGCCGATGGCTACGGCTGAGTGATAATACTCGGTGAAGTTGTTTTTCTCTTCCTCATATTTCGGCGTGCATTTGCTTACGGCTGAAAGGCTGACAATCGGGTTGCCGATAAGGCAATCGATTTTCTCTCCTTCATCGGCGCAGTGGAAATAAAACGTCTGGCCGTCCTTTCTGGCGACAGACAAAGGTAAGCCATAAGGAGTGCCGTCAGGTCGGGTCATACTAACGGTTATGTATGGGGCTTTGTCAAATACGTCCAAAGCCCATGCTGTGTCTTTCTGACGACTGGATTTTCTCATCGGTTTCATAATTCGACTGTCGGATAAAAGCAAGCGACCCCAAAACATCAGTGAGGTCGCTTGCGCGGATGTGAGTTATGTTAGTGAAAGTTATTGTTAGCCACCGAAATTATCGTAGTGTATTGACGATGGTTCGACGCCGAGGCTATCGAGCATGCCGTTGACTGCGTTACTCATCGGACCGGGACCGCACATGTAATATTCGATATCCTCTGGATTGGGATGATCTTTGAGATATGTATCGTAGATGACCTGATGAACGAAGCCGGGAGTGTAAGCGACGCCAATCTGGTCGGCTACCGGGTCGGGACGGTCAAGTGCGAGATGGAACTTGAAGTTGGGGAATTCCTTTTCGAGAGCGAGGAAGTCTTCGAGATAGAACACTTCGTTAAGCGCACGTGCTCCGTAGAAATAATTCATTACACGGTCGGTGCATTTGAGCGTCTTCATCATATACATGATTTGCGAACGGAGAGGAGCCATGCCTGCTCCACCACCAATCCACATCATTTCTGCTTTTGAGTCGGTGTTGACATGGAAGTCTCCGTAAGGACCACTCATCATCACCTTGTCGCCGGGCTTGAGTGTGAAGATATAGCTTGACGCTATACCCGGGTTTACATCCATGAAGCCTACGGCGGGTTTCGGTTTGAAGGGTGGGGTAGCAATACGGACTGTCAGCATGATGCGGTCTCCTTCGGCGGGATAGTTTGCCATAGAGTAGGCGCGGATAGTGGTCTCGTCGTTTTTGCAGTGTAAGTCAAAGAGACCGAACTTTTCCCATGACGGCAGATATTCCGGACCGATAAGTTCACGGTCGATGTCCGTTGCATAATCCATCATGAATGGCGGAATTTTAATCTGAGCATAGGAGCCGGGTAGGAAATTCATATGTTCGCCTTCAGGCAGTTTTACGATAAACTCCTTGATGAAGGTCGCAACGTTACGGTTAGAGATAACCTCGCATTCCCATTCCTTGACATCGAGAACCGAAGCCGGCACGTCAATCTTGAGATTGTCCTTCACTTTAAGCTGACAGCCGAGACGCCAGCCTTCCTGAATCTGTTTGCGTGTGAAATGAACGGTCTCGGTGGGGAGTATTTCACCACCACCTTCGAGTACCTGAACTTTGCACTGACCGCAACTGCCTTTGCCGCCACAAGCCGACGGTAGGAATATATTTTGGTCAGCCAAGGTCGAAAGCAGACTTTTGCCAGACTCAGCCTCGACATTTTTGTCGTTGTTGATATTGATGGTGACGGCACCCGAATTAACGAGGAATTTTTTTGCAGTAAGCAGTACGATGACCAACAGCAGGGTTATGAGAAGGAATATGCCCACGCCTGCCATAAGGGTCAGAGATGTGACAGAGCTTAAAATGATATTCAGAGTCATGGCGTATCAGAGTTTTATGCCGAGGAAGCTCATGAAAGCTACACCCATCAAAGCGGTTAATATAAATGTGATGCCGATGCCGCGCAGAGGTTTCGGAATATTGGAGTATGTCGCGATGCGTTCGCGGATAGCAGCAATCGCTGTAATCGCCAGCAGCCAGCCGATACCCCAGCCTCCGCCTGCACATACTGCTGTCCACACACTGCCGAAGTCACGTTGCTGCATGAAGAGCGAACCGCCGAGGATGGCGCAGTTTACTGCAATAAGCGGCAGGAAGATGCCGAGCGACGCATATAGAGCGGGACTGTATTTCTCCACAGCCATTTCGACGAGCTGAGTCATCGAAGCGATGACCGCGATGAACAGTATTAACGAAAGAAAGCTGAGGTCAACATCAGCGTACTCCGGACCAAGCCATTTCAGCGCACCTGCGCGGAGAACATAAGTTTCGAGCAGGTAGTTTATCGGAAGGCTTATCACAAGCATGAATGTGACGGCGATGCCCAGACCGAAAGCTGTCTTGACGTTCTTGCTAACGGCAAGAAACGAACACATGCCCAGAAAGTAGGCGAAAATCATGTTGTCGACGAAAATCGACCTTATGAATATATTCAGATTTTCCATTGTTTTATCAGGGGACTATGTGATGAAATTAATCTTCTTGAAGTTCTTTATTGCGCGCGCGATGCACCCAGATGATGCATGCCACCACAATGAGAGCCATAGGCGGCAAAATCATGAGACCGTTGTTCACGTAACCGGCTTCGTAAAATGCCTGCGGAACAATCTGATATCCTAAGAGAGTGCCGCTGCCGAGCAATTCACGGAAAAATCCGACGATTATGAGGATGATTGCATAGCCGACACCGTTTCCGATACCGTCAAGAAACGACGGCCACGGACGGTTTGCCATAGCAAATGCCTCAAGGCGTCCCATCAGAATACAGTTGGTGATTATAAGACCGATGAACACCGACAATTGCTTGCTGACATCATAAGCATAGGCTTCAAGAAGCTGGCTCACTATGACCACAAGACCTGCCACGACCACAAGCTGAACTATTATTCGGATATTGGTCGGGATAGTGTTGCGCAGAAGGGAGATAATCACATTTGAGAATGCGAGCACGGCGATTACCGACAGCCCCATTACTATCGAAGGCTCCAGCTTCGCTGTCACGGCAAGCACAGAGCAGATACCGAGCACCTGTACTATTACCGGATTATTCTTTGACAGCGGATTGAAAAGAACACTTTTGTTAGATACTTTTTCTGCCATGGCTTATTTGTTTCTAAGTGTTTCTAAATAATTCTTGTAAGGTGTCAGACAGTCGTTGAGCATGGCTGCGACTCCTTTACTTGTAATGGTGCCTCCTGAAACCGCGTCGACATAATCTTCGTCGCCGAGAGGTTTCTGTCCTGCCTTGACAACAGTCACAGGCAGATACTTGTCACCTTTGAACATCTGTTTGCCTTCGAACTGGTCTGAGAATGCCGGTTTTTCTATCTCTGCACCGAGTCCCGGAGTCTCACCCTGATGTGCGAAGTATGCGCCATAGACTGTCGAACCGTCTGAATCGAGAGCGACATAGCCCCATATCGGACCCCAAAGACCTGCGCCGTAGACAGGCAGGATGTATTTGGTTTCGCCTTTGTCTGCGAGTGTGCAGACATAGACCGGCAGTTCTCGTTTTTCCGGGGCTGTTTTCGATTCATTAGCGACGTTTACAGCGAATGCATCGTCACCGACACGTTCGCCGGCTTCGTCGACGATAAACTGGTCGGTGATATACTTATCGAAAGTCGATGATATATCCTTAGGGTCTGCCGTGATGTGGACAGCCGCAAGAATCTGACGCTTTTTATCTGCGTCGGCATTTTCCTGCTGGCGTGGTTTAAGAGCCATTGCAGTCAGTGCGAGTGCCGAGCCGACGACAAGCACGAGCACTATTATATATATTATTGTGTAGGTATTGCTTTGCTTGTTCATAGTCATGCGTTTTTAGAGATTACTTTTGTTCTGCGCATACGGCGGCTGATGTTAGCCTGGACGACACACCAGTCGATGAGCGGAGCGAAGCAGTTCATAAGAAGGACGGCAAGCATTGCGCCTTCAGGATATCCGTTGTTGTAAGTTCGGATAATTACTGCAATTACACCGATAAGGAAACCGTAGATATATTTACCGATTGTCGTTCTTGCAGCTGTAACGGGGTCAGTAGCCATAAACACGGCTGCAAAAGCGAAACCACCGTATAGTAGTTGATCAATCGGAGTGAGATACGAAGCAGGGTAGGTCGGCGTTGCGCACGCGTTGGCAATCCAGCCCATAATAAGTCCTCCGGCGAAGACAGAGAACATTACACGCCAGTCGGCGATGCGGCTCAGAAGTAGAATTGAAGCTCCGATTAATATGCAGAGCATGGATGTCTCGCCGAATGAACCTGGAATAAGACCGATGAACGCATCCCATGTCGTCAATATCTTTCCGTCAACACCTGTCAGCGTGAGCTGGTCAGTGGTCTGTGTGGCAATCTGACCCAGCGGGGTTGCGCATGTGAAGCCGTCGGGGACAGCATGACCGTAACCCAAAGCTGTGCCGGTGGCGACGAATACTTTGTCGCCCGACATCTGGGCAGGATATGCGAAGAAGAGGAACGCACGTGTAAACAGAGCTACGTTTAGCACATTATAACCTGTTCCGCCGAATACTTCTTTCACGAAAATAACAGAGAACGCGGTTGCGACTGCGAGCATCCACAATGGGGTCTCTATCGGGAGTATCATCGGTATAAGGATGCCCGTAACGAGGAAGCCTTCCTGGATTTCCTCCTTACGCCATTGGGCTACAATAAATTCTATGCCCAGACCAACGACGTAGGCAACGACTACTCTCGGTATTATGGCAAGGAAACCGTAGAGCATCATTTCCCAGAATGGGAATGTGTCGTGTCCGAGTGCGAGCTGATGCTGATAGCCGGTGTTATACATGCCGAAGAAGAAGCACGGCATCAACGCGGCTACTACAATAATCATGGTGCGTTTCGAGTCTATGGCATCGTGGATGTGAGCACCTCTCGCACCTGAAGTCGTCGACGGAGTGAACAGAAATGTGTCGAAGCCGTCAAACACCGAGTGAAAAGCATGGAGCTTGCCGCCTTCTTCGAAATTGGGGCGCACCCGGTCGAGATATTTTTTTAGAAAATTCATAGTCGGTAATTGCTTTGTCGATATTATTCAAGAGCTTCGCGCATATAGTCAAGACCATCGCGCACGATTTGCTGTAACGGAAGTTTGGATGTGTCGACATATTCCGCTGCGCCGAAATCTTCGGGGGCAATCTCATATATGCCGAGTTTTTCCATTGCGTCGATGTTTTTACCGATAATGGCTTTCAGAAGATATTCGGGAAGAATATCCATCGGTATGACCTTATCGTATTCTCCGCTCATAATCATAGCTCGACGACCGCCGTTAAGACGGGCGTCAGGCACGAAAGCTTTGTCGGAGAAATGTCCGGGGAAAGTCGGGCTGACACTTGCCTTTGCCGGTGAGAATGATGCCCAACCCATGAATTCGGCTTTGTCGTCACCCTCGGCAATAACCGTTAGCTGACGATAGGGGAAGTGGATAAACCCGTCCATTTCAGTTACAATACCTGTCAACACATTACCAGAGATGATGCGGATATGGTGATTCGTATCTTTTAGCTGAGCCTCTTTCAGCAGAGGGGCTACCTGAGCGCCTTCGAAGGTCGTTATGACACATGGTTGAGCTACTTCAGGACCGGTCACTGCCACTATTGTCGAAAATTCACGCTTGCCGGTCATCACGAGTTCTCCAATCCGAGCAAGGGTCACGATATCAAGAGTCCATATTGTCTCTCCTTTGTTGACAGGAGCGATATTCGCCGCCTGCACACCTGCGTTTCCGGCAGGGTGAGCACCTGTCACTTCTACTTTTACCGCTCCTTTGAATTCCGGTAATACGGTTTCCGGTCTGACCGAAATATATATTTTACCGTCGGTGACTTTCCCGAGAAAGTCGATGGCAGACTGAATTTGTTTCGTTTTGTCTGCGACAGATAATTCCGGCGATACGGCGAGAGGAGCCGAATCTATTGCTGTGACAAAGATATCGCGGGGAGCGACTTCCGGATTGGGCACGATGTCATAGGGACGTTGACGGATTTCAGCCAGCAGACCTGCTTCAGCGAGAAGTCTCATCGCGTCATCACGGGATGAGACTGATGCGATATCGAATTGTCTTATTGCATCGCGGTCGTCTTTTTCTATTTCAACGCGAATTACTTTTCTGCGTTCTCCTCTGACAACAGCTTTGATTGTTCCACTGACAGGGGCGACAAGTTTTACTTCTTCATGATGTTTATCATGCATTAAAGGTGAGCCGGCTATAACGGCGTCTCCTTCTTTGACGTCTACCTTAGGTTTGAGACCCGGAAAGTCGTCAGGCGCAACGGCAAAAATCCTTACATCAGTATGGCGTGGTACCATATCAGTGATTTTGCCGGCTATTTTCAGGTCAAGACCTTTTTTGAGTTTGAGTTTCATACGGGTGTTGTCCGTTGGTTATTGAGTGAGAATTAGTTCCGGTATAAGATTTTCATTCAAACGCAAAGTTACAATTTTTTAATCAATATTTATTAAATATGTGTAATAAAAAAGAAATAATAAAAACGAGACATTTTTATGTTTTTTCGCAGAGCTGCGAAACAAATTCTGTAGCCCCGTGGTTAATATTGTATCATTCATTAACATTATGTATTCTATGTCGTTTCAAAAAATTATTGCAGCCGTAGCTCTTACAGGCTTTGTATCACAATCATCCTTCGCCCGTCAGAGCCTTGTCGACGCGCATATAGATTCGATGGTGACATCGCATAAAATAATAACTATCGACGGCAAACCCTCGGGTACTGTCGGCTATACGGATTCTATCAAGGCTCTTATAGAAGATTTTTATTACGACCAATTCCGTCATTTCCAGGACCCCGATGCTCCATATTTCCTATTCATGAGCAAGGATGCAAGTCTGGCGATGGGTATAGGCGGATGTGTCAGAATGCGTGGATATTATGACTGGGGCGGTGCTATTCCTGCGAGTGGGTTCGCTCCTTATCTTATTCCGATGGACCCGCAACCGACCAAAATGAAACATTTCGATACTACGCCTGCGGGGACTTGTCTCTTTTTCCGTGTTATAGGTCGGAACAAGAAACTCGGTTATTATCAATTATATATCGAAGCTAATTTCAACGGCTACCAGTCGCGTGATTTCCAGCTTAAAAAAGCATACGCCGTAATCAATGATTTTGCTGTCGGTTATGCTAACTCGACATTCAGTGACCCTGCGGCAACTCCTCCGACAGTAGATGCCCAAGGTCCCAATAATAAAATTTCACCTACCTCGGTTCTCGTAAGATGGATGCCTACGGTTAAAAAACATTGGGTGTTTGCAGTTTCAGCCGAGACTCCCGCTCCTCAGATAGGAGCAGACGGAACACTTGCGGCAAAGTGTGATAACTGGATGCCTGATTGGGCAGCGTTTGCGCAATATGAGTGGATGCGCGGTCAGCATGTGAGATTATCAGGCATTGTGCGCACTTTGTCTTACCGTAATCTCGTGCAGGAAACCAATCATAATGTAGCGGGGTGGGGTTTGCAGCTCAGCTCTGTAGCTCATCCGCTGCCGATGATAACGACTTATGTCAACGCTTCATATGGACATGGTTACGAGAGTCTTGGTGGCGACCTGCTTATAGGTAATTATGACCTTGTCGCCGATACTTCAGACCCGGGACGCCTGTATGCTCCTGCGGCATACGGATGGAATATAGGAGTTCAGTATAATTTTACTCATTCACTGTTCGCTTCCATTACTGCGAGTCAGACTCGCTATTGCCCTAAAGGAACCGTTGCTCCCGACGAATATAAGTCCGGTCAGTTCTATGCAGTCAATGCGTTCTGGAATCTGACTCCGCGCATGCAGGTTGGAGCTGAATTTGATTTAGGATGCCGCAAAAACGTCAGCGGTGAGACCCGCTGGGCACGTCGCATAGGACTTATGGCACAGTTCTCTTTCTGAAAATAGGCTCTGATACACTTTTTTATCAGTATTACGACAACCAACTTACAGAAAACGTTGTTATAAATACAAACTGAAACAAAACAAAAAAGAAATAAAGTTAAACTAAATTATTTATGTTATGAAAGCAGTAGATTTCAAATCAGTAGGTCAGACACGATGGTGGTGGCTTATTCTTGTAGTAGGTATTTTATTAGTTATTGGTGGCTTTGCATATTGGTTCTGGCCTGCAGCTGGTTATGCAGTTGCCTCTCAGATTTTCGGCTGGCTTTTGGTTTTAACCGGTATCGTCCAGCTCTGCGTTGCCGCAGGTCCTAATTCTCCCAAAGGCTGGGGATGGTGGATTGCCGGAGGTGTTATCGATATGTTTGTCGGTTTCATGCTCGTGCGCAGTATCATCCTTTCAGAAGCAGTATTCCCTTACTTCCTCGCATTCGTATTCCTGTATTGGGGTATTGAAGCTTTTGTAGGTGCTGCACGCCGTCGCAACCGCTACTGGTGGCTTGGAATCATCAACGGTATCCTTCTTGCCGTTATCGGTTTCTTCTTCATTGAAGCCGGTTGGACAAGCGATATGTACATGGTTTCATTCCTGGCATCTATTGCATTCATCTATTGGGGCTTCACTGTAGCAATCGCTGCTTATGACCTCAAACCTGAAAGCATCGAAAAGTAAGATGCGATAAAAGGTTATAAGAAATGACATTGCAATCTGCCGGTTAAGATATCAGACCGTTGATGTCTGGCTATCGGAACCGGCAGATTTTTTGTGTTGTTACAGGTCTTTTGCGATACTTTTTTTGTTTGTGAATTTGAATTACGCCCAATATTGATTATCTTTGTTGTTCAATCATTGGCTACAGATTAAACTTTACACCGCCTCTGTAGTCAAATATATATCGAAAACAGATTATTTACCTTCTAATATATCTCTCTGATGACAAAGTTATCAAATATCAAAAAACAGGTTGTTGCGATGATGCTTGTGGCATCTGCCGCCTCAATCGCAGTCGCTCAGTCATATTATTATGACGACGACATCTATTATGATGCATCAAAGAAAAAAACCGAGCAGAAAACTGTGTCAGCAAAGCAGAAAACTTCTAATTCGGCTTATATTGTCAATGGTAAAAATGCAGTAACGGACTATCCGTCTGCTGACACTTATACAGTTCCTGCAAACGGTTCGCTCGATATCGATGTCGACGCTTACAACCGTCGCGGTCAATTTCTTGTTTCTGACAGTATTGTGTCTGATGTAAATGGCGGTACTGATTTCTCATACACTCAGCGAATCGAACGTTTCCACAATCCCGATATCGTGTCGGGAAGTGATGACGAGGAGTTGAAGGAAGTCTATACTTACGCAATGTCACAGCCTCAGAACATTAATATTTACGTCATTGACAATGATCCGTGGAATTATTACGGTCCGTCTTGGTCTTGGCGTTATGGCAATCCCTGGTATTGGAATTCGTGGTATTCTCCCTACTATTCATGGGGTTGGAACTCTTGGGGCTGGGACCCTTATTGGTCTTGGTCATGGGGCTCTGCATGGGGACCTTCTTGGGGCTGGGGTCCCGGCTGGGGTCCTGCCTATGGACCAGGTTGGGGTCCGTCATGGGGTCCCTCTTGGGGCTGGGCTCCGGTTCAGGCATGGAGACCGTCTACCCCTTCAGGCTCATCGCGTCCTCATAACTACGTAGGTTCTGGTTCGATGGCTACACACCGTCCAGGTTCCTATTCGTCAGGTTCAATGCCTTCTTCGGCTTCACGTCCCGGCAATATGGGTCGCGGTCGTTACAGCTCCGCTTCTTCCGTAAATGCCTCATCCCGTCCTGGTAATTATACTCCTGCGGCAAATGGTTCGCATAATAACTCGAATGTAAATACAAGCCGTCCGGGTAATCAGGGCAGAGGTCGCGAGATGATGAACAGCAATTCGAATAATAATTCGAATAACAATTACAACCGTAATTCATATAATAATTCAAATAACTATCGTTCTACCCAGTCTTCCGGTTCATTCCGTTCAAGCGGCGGCGGTTTCTCAAGAGGTTCATCCGGCTCTCACGGTTCGGCAGGAGGAGGCGGTAGCCGCGGTCGCCGGTAATTTTCGGTGCAGTAGTACGTTTTGACTAATTTCAAAAGCAATAATCAGATGAAAAAGATATTATTACCCGCTGTCGTAGCTATACTTCCTGCTTTAGCGTTTGCTCAGAGCACGGTCGATGCTTACAATTTGTCTCAGACCGAGATGCGCGGTACTGCCAGATTTATGTCTATGGGTGGTGCATTTACCGCCCTCGGAGGTGACCTTTCAACGCTCGGTCAGAACCCTGCGGGCGTAGGTGTATATCGAGGAAGTGAAATCGGAGCGACTCTTGACATCAATTTCC
Source organism: uncultured Bacteroidales bacterium (assembly GCA_947175535.1). GTDB lineage: Bacteria > Bacteroidota > Bacteroidia > Bacteroidales > Muribaculaceae > CAG-873. Next base: position 15,450 of record CAMWNF010000003.1, on the reverse strand, counting down.
GTTCATATAACACACAGACTTCTCAAGGCTCTGTAAAGGAAAACCAGACAAAGGCGTTCTGCAACAACTTCGGTTATATCGGTACGGCGTGGATTGGCTCGGGTTTGCGTTCGATATCGTGGGGTGCGACTTATGGCCGAGTAGCTTCGTTTGACCGCATAATCAACGGTTACAATAACCCTACATCGACATCTCTGACCAATTATATAGCCGGTTTCAGTGACGGTCAGCCTTCTTCAGGTCTTTCATTTGCCGAGAACTATAATCCTTATCTTCAGTCTGATTATGACTGGCTCAGCATTCTTGCATATAACTCCTATATGATAAACGACCGTCCCGGTTCGCCTAACAGTTATCAGGGATTGTATCAGAATGGAACTGTCGGTGACGCGCTTTATAAAGTCAGAGAACGCGGTTATATCGACCAATATAATTTCGATATTGCAGGTAATGTGAGTGATATGGTGTATTGGGGTATAGGCATCGGAGTTGCTGATATAAGTTATACTCGCGATGCATATTATAGTGAAAGCATGGCGGATGCACGTATCCCTGCTAATGGCGGAAGTTCTACAACTACAGGTGATGCCGGGTTTGAGCTATCCAACACAAAACATATTACAGGCAATGGCTGGAATTTTAAGGCTGGTGTGATAGTGAAACCCATTCAGGCTTTGAGACTTGGCTTTGCCGTTCATACTCCAACATATTTCAACCTTTCACACGGTTACGACGCTGAAGTTGATTATAGTTACTATGATCCATCGAAAGCAAAATCTGATAATAATCCATTGGCGGGTAATGAATATACTGAGTGGGCTTCATTTGACTCGCGTCTCCGCACGCCGTGGCGTATTATGGTAGGTGCAGCTGTCGTAATCGGTAATCAGGCAATTGTGAGTGTCGATTATGAGCGTCAGGCTTATAACGCCATGCATGTTAAATATCAGACCGGTGACTATTATAATACATTCGAATCCGACGGCGTTGTTAACAGCAATATAAAAGATATTTTCCAGGGCGCCAATATTGTGCGTGTCGGTGTTGAATATCGCGTGACTCCTCAGCTCAGCCTCCGTGCAGGTTACAATGCTCAGAGCTGCAATGTGAAGCAGTCTGCCCTTGATGGAAATGTTGAAGTCCTTACCTCTGGAACTGATCCCAGCTTCTCTCTCGACAGCAAACTGACTCAATATATCTCATGCGGTGTCGGATATAAGTATAAAGGATGGTATTTCGATGCTGCTTATGTACATAAGAATCGCGAAAGTAAATTCCAGGCTTATACCAATTGGGAAGGAAATATCGCTCCGTCAGCAAATGTGAAAGAAAATTACAACTCTCTGGTTCTTTCAGTAGGTTACAAATTCTAATCTCCGATAAATTTTCGTAACTTTATAGCCGGAAAGTCATGGGCGTTGGCGCCGTGACTTTCCGGTATATTTTTGAATGGACTGAGAGTTATGGGCGATAAACCGGCAATAAATAACAGCATTGATTTTGAGAATCCCGAGTTTAACAAGGTTCTCGCTCTATTGCATTCTACAAATCGCTCTATATTTCTTACCGGAAAGGCAGGAACAGGAAAATCAACTTTTCTGAGATATATAACAGAAAACTCTGGTAAGAAACTTGTTGTGCTTGCTCCGACGGGCATTGCCGCAGTCAATGTCGGAGGGCAGACTCTGCATTCGTTTTTTCATCTACCCTTCAAACCTTTGATGCCCGATGACCCAGACTTTTCGAATCCGCACAGACTTTTTTCTGTACTGAAGTTAGGTCGTGAGCGTCTGAAACTTATAAAAAATCTCGAACTGATAATTATCGACGAGATTTCAATGGTGAGAGCGGATATGATAGACTTCATTGACCGTATACTTCGATTTGTAACAGGCAACCGCCGTCAGCCTTTCGGAGGCAAGCAGCTATTGCTCGTCGGTGATATATTCCAGCTCGAGCCGGTCGTTACTCCTGATATGAAGGAGATTTTGCGCCGCTGGTACCATGCTCCATATTTTTTTAATGCCAAGGTGTTTGAGGAAATGGATTTAGTATCGGTAGAGTTGGTGAAAGTATATCGCCAGACTGACCGTGAGTTTGTCGAGATGCTTGACCGCATCCGCGATGGGAATCCTACAAAAGCTGACCTTATGGCGATTAATTCGAGATTGTTGTCTGGCTACGACGACGATGAAGATAAGGAAGCATTTACAATGACTATCGCTACCCGGCGCGACATGGTTGACCATATCAATGAAACACGTCTGGCAGCGTTGAATACACCTACGCGTATTTACATCGGTTCCGTGACAGGAGATTTTCCCGAAAGTTCTTATCCTACCGATTTGGAACTTACATTGAAAGAAGGCGCACAGGTCGTATTCGTAAAAAATGATGCCGCCCCTTTTCACCGTTGGGTCAACGGCACTCTCGGCAGGGTTATAGAGGCGACCGACGATGAGATACGGGTTGAACTTGAGACAGGTTCTGTCTACACAGTCGAACCGGAGCGTTGGGATAATATCAGATTTAAATATGATTCCGCTACAAAGCGAGTTATAGAAGAGGTTATAGGTTCATTCACCCAATATCCTCTCAAACTTGCCTGGGCATTGACCATCCACAAAAGTCAAGGATTGACTTTCAAACATATTAATGTCGATGTCGGTCGAGGAGCATTCACCGGAGGACAGAGTTACGTGGCTTTGAGCCGTTGCACGTCTCTTGAAGGAATCCGCATGAAGAGCACTCTCAACGAACGGGATATATTTGTTAATCCCGAAATAAGACAGTTCAGTCGCAAGTACAATGATAATGTTGCGTTTGAGGAGGCGATTCGTTCTGCGCAAGCTGATTTACTTTATAGAGACGCGGCGAATGCTTTCAAGGAAGAAAATTATGGTCTTGCCGTAAGATATCTATGCCAGGCGTCAGCTTTCCGAAACGATTTGGCTAAGCCTACGATTGCGCGCCTGCTCGCGATAAAGATTCGTAAATTCACAGACGATGCAGATTTGCGCTATCACAATCTTCTTGCCGATTATCTTATACAGGATACGCAGCTTCGGGAGATAGCGGATGAGTATTTTGAAAAAGCCGAAATGCTGAGGATTAAGAAGTGGGACCCCGAAAAAGCGGTGAAACAATATGACAAGGCGTTAGCGGTCTATCCACGCCATATGGAAGCAATGCTCGGAAAGGCACAGGCTCTTTTGTCTATGAGTGATGCCGACGGAGCTATTTCACTTATGGAAAAAGCGGCGCAGATGGATGAGCATGATTACCGACCGCCATACGAACTCGGACGTTTCTTTCATTCGTGTGAGGATTATGCCAATGCGCTCGACCGCATGTTAGTTGCCGTTGACCGTAATCCCAATATTCCGGAAATACATGATTCGCTTGCAGCCATTTATGAAGAAATAGAAGACGACGGGAACGCAACTCACCATCGCAAGACCGCGGCTAAGTTACGCGCAAAAAAGAAGAAGTAAGTGTTAAAACGGCGTAACGTTATCTCAATTCTTTTTAATAAATCATAATCTGAGAGGAATTATTCATCGTGGATTGTTGTCTTTTCATAAGGCGACAAAATCAGCCTTATGACATCTTTTCAACGATGTCTATGTGAATGTTGTTGTATCTCGTTTAATTCAAAACCTACGATTTATGGTATCTAAAACTTTTCAAGCAAAGCTTCTGGAGATTCAGAATAATATGTTGAACTTTGCTTATACTCTGACTTCTAACCGCGATGATGCTTATGACCTTCTTCAGGACACTACTCTAAAAGTGCTTGATAATGAAGAAAAATATGTCGATAACGTCAATTTCAAGGGATGGGTTTTCACCATTATGAGAAATCTGTTCATCAATAATTATCGCAAGGCTTCACGAAAATCAACTGTTGCAGATACCAGCGAGGATTTATATCTGTTGAACCTCCCTCAGGATTCAGGTTACGAAACGCCCGACGGTTCCCTTGCTGTGCAGGAAATTCACAGAGTGATTGATTCGTTCGACGATGACTATCGTGTACCGTTCTCGATGCATCTCAGCGGTTATAAATATGCAGAGATAGCCGAGCGCACCGGACTGCCTCTCGGCACAGTCAAAAGCCGAATATATTTTGCCCGTCAGCGATTGCAGGTCGAACTGAAGGATTATCGTCAGGAATAATTTTCCGGAGTTTTTCGTGGTGGGAGGTCACGGGTGCCTTTGATGCCTTTGTCGCGCATGTTTTCAGCTATGCTGCGGATTCCGCCACGCCCTTCGAATTTTATTATTGCGGCATCGTAAGCTTTCTGTGCGGATTCGAGATTGCTTTTTATCTTTCCCAAGTCGCTGAGAAAATTGCTTAGTTTGTCGAGCATTTTTGCTCCGAGTTCAGCGATTTCAATGGCGTTACGGTTCTGTTTGTCCTGACGCCACAGCATTTCGACAAGTTTCACCACTGAGACCAGATGTGTAGGTGACACAATGATTACACGGCTGTCAAAGGCGGTCTGCCATAAGGTGTTGTCGAGTTGCATTGCAGCAAGGTATGCTCCTTCATGAGGAATAAACATCATGACAAAGTCTGCGTTACGTCCGCTGAGAAGACTCTGATAATTCTTCCGTTTAAGCTCGGCTACATGTTTTCTTACAGAGGCGACATGCGCTTCTCCGGCAGCCTTTACGGTCTGTCTGTCAGGAGCGTTAATCATGCGGAGATAATCAGACATCGAAACTTTTGAATCGACAACGATATTCCTTTCACCCGGACAGGATATTACAATGTCCGGTCGCGCGTTGGAATCTTCTGCATCTACGGTTTTCTGTACGAAATAATCCTGACCACGCAGCAATCCCGAGCGTTCGAGTATGTTCTCGAGCACCATCTCTCCCCATTGTCCCTGCACACTTGTATTTCCCTTGAGTGCCTCGCCGAGACGACGGGCTTCTTCTCCGATGCTCCTGTTAAGATTGAACAGTTCGCTCAGCTGATGCTCTAACATAGCTCGCTTTTCGCTCTCCTTACCGTATGCGTCCGTATATGATTTTCTGAAATCATCGAGATTTTCTTTCATTGGGGCGAGCAGTTCGGCTATCTGCATGCGGTTTTGTTCGTTGAGGGTTTTGGCATTGCGCTCGAGTGCTTCAGCCGCCATTGCGGCAAAACGGTCGCGTGTGGCTTCCTGTGAGCGAACTTCATTTTCTGCCATCACGTTAAGCCGCTCGCCTGTGCGGGCGTTTTCAAGTGCCAACCGACGGTTTTCATTCGTTAATTCACGGTTGCGCTTTTGCAGCCGAATTATAAGAACTATGGCTACAGTCAAAAAAGAGAGTAGTGCGGTAATGATAATTATAGTCATACAGATGCAAAAATAATCAATTTTTAGGGTCTTTATAGCTAATAAACTGTAAAATTGGTTAGATATTCAGCTTTTTGTATGTGAATATAAGGGTAAATTTCGGTAACTTTGTATAAACTAATCATTATTACCGGATTTTTTATATGAAAAGAATTGCGTTGTCAACTGCAACTATTTTATCTGCTTCACTTATTAACTTGTCTGCCGCTACACAGTGGACTATAGGAAATGCAGAATATAAGGTCGACACTTTATATCATGCGACTGTAGGTCCCGGCACAACTGAAACGGAACTCCGTATAGAATCTATCGATACTGAATCTCCCGTAGTGAATAATATTTACTACACCGTAACTGATTTGAATAATCAATATGTCGAGATGCGTGCCGCCAAAGCGGGTAATCATCTGCGCATGCTTGAGACTGTTCCTGAAATTGCCGAACGGATGAATAAGCCTGGCGAACGCTATTTTGCCGGAGTAAACGCCGACTTCTTTAATACACATTTTCCGTACAATGGTATTGGACTGTGTGTAGCCAACGGTTTTCTGACTAATTATGAGACGGACGGCGCCGATATAGACCCTTATTATATCATCTTCGATGAAAAAGGTGTTCCCGCGTTTGCCCGTCATGTCTACCGAGCGTGGGAAGGTTACTTTCAGTTTCCTGATGGAAAAACTTGTGCATTTCATCTAAACGCACAGCGCTGGGATGATGAATTGCTTCTATATACTCCGTCATGGCAATCCAATTTTGACGGCCGGTATGGGAATGTGGGTTATACCGGAACAAATTCCTATGGTGTCGAGGTGAAGCTTAGACCTGTCGGCGACAATGTCCTTTATGGCAATCGTCTTAAATTCGAAGTGGTTGAAGACCCTGAAGAGGCCATCGGAAATATGAAAATTCCCGAAGATGGCTATGTGCTTTCGGGGCATGGAAGTACCCGTGATTTTCTACGTAAGCTGAAAAAAGGAGATATCATTACTTCCTGGATTTCATTTCAGGCAGACGGGCTGTCCACGCAGGCTAAAGAAGTGCTCGGAGGCTTCCCCCGAATATTGACTAAGGGCGCGACAGATAAGACATTATCATATCCCGAACATCTTTCGGGTCCCGAACCGCGCAGTGCCGTGGGCTATAACGCCGACAAGTCAAAACTTTTCATGGCTGTTGTCGACGGTCGTAATGCCGGCGGTTCACATGGTGTCAGTCAGTCCGAACTTGCGGCTATAATGCGTTATATAGGATGCTCTGATGCCATGAACTTCGATGGTGGCGGTTCATCGACTATGTATGTCGATGGTCTCGGCGTTAAAAACGTGCCGTCGACGTCAAGTCTCGATAAAGACCGCCCTGAAGGAGCACCGCGTGTTGTTGTCAACGCTCTTTTCGCTGTTGCTGTCGCTCCGGTCGATAATGTTATCGCCTCTATAGAAATCCGGGACAAGAAGGTTGCGCTTTCATCAGGAGAAACATACACGCCTGTCGTATATGGCTACAATCAATACGGAGTTCTGGTATCTCCCGATGTAACCGGCTACACAATCAAGGTTCCGGAAAAAGTAGGACAGGTAAACGGTAACGTCCTTACCGCTTCAGACGGTCACTATTCCAGTCATATGACAGTAGAATATAACGGAGCTGAATACTCAGTCCCTTTATATATCAACGGAGGTGGTGAGTTTATAACGACAGCTATAAACGAAGTCACTACTGATTTAGACTCAAACGTCGAGTATTATCAACTTAATGGCATACGCACAGCTGCTCCCGTCCCGGGTCAGATAACTGTTACACGGCGTGGAGGCTCTGCAACCAAAGAACTAAATCGATAACATAATAATTGATTTTCGCGCGCTCCTTTTGTTTTGCCGTCATGAGCAAACAATAGGGGCGTGTTTTTGTTGGATATATAGGTGGATGAATAGTCTGCCGTTTCAACTGTTTCTAATTTATTGAGAGCTATGGCTGCTGATAATAGTAAAAAAGAAGTGTCAAAACTCAGGCGCATCGTGCTGACATCGCTTCATATGGTAGTGCTTGGCGCCGCCGTGTTGCTGATATTGATTATTACCCGTGATATATTCGAGAATATTTCGTTCCTTGTCGACCCGCAATATCTGCGCTTCCAGTTCTGGATATGTGTGATATTCATGATTGACATAGTGATTGACTGTATTTTCGGCGACCACAACTGGCGGGTGATTACAATGAACATAATATTCTTTTTTCTGTGTATCCCGATAGTTAATATCATCGATTATCTCGGGTTACATGTGTCGGGAGAGATGTTGTTCCTGCTGCGTTTGCTGCCGATGCTCCGCGCTGCATATATCATAGTTCAAGTAACAGGAACAATACACAGCGATAAGGTATCGAGCCTGTTCCGTGCATATATAACTTTGTTTGTGGTCGTTGTTTACTTCTCAAGCCTTATGTTCTATGTAGAGGAACATTCTGTCAATGCAGGGGTGGATACATATTGGTCCGCGCTCTGGTGGACTATCATGACTCTTACGACAGCCGGATGCTATATAACGGAAGTCACTACCGTCGGTAAAATCCTTTCTGTTGTGTTGTCGGGTGGGGGACTGATTCTTTTCCCTGTCTTTACGGTCTATGTGGCTAACGCTGTTTCAGGTTCTTCATCGTCTGATTCGTCATCGTCAGATAATTCTGACAACAATGATAGTGATAAAAAAGAGATAGAATCAACCGCGCAAGACGGAAATAATACTAACTTTGCCGATAATAACGGCTCACAATCTGAAGTTCAGTCAGCTCAATGAACATAGGAAAGAAAATCGACAGTCTTCGTCATCGTGCCACTGCCTTTTGGCAGTATGGTACGGTTAATGTCTGGAACGAACGCAAGAATACGGTTAAGGTCAAGATAATCAAAACTGTTAATCTGTCCGTACGTTCGTTTATGAGTGCTGATATCCAGTCTCAGGCGTGCGCAATGACCTATCGAACGGTTCTCGCCATTGTGCCGGCACTTGCCATGCTTTTTGCGCTTGGACGGGGTTTCGGTCTGCAGTCGCTGATAGAGACAGAAATTTATTCGATTTTTCATGCTCAGAAAGAGGCTATAAGCCGTATGCTCGCATTTGTAGATTCTTATCTCAATCAAGCCAGTGAGGGTGTGTTTGTCGGTATCGGACTGCTGTTTCTTCTCTGGACGTTGATTTCCCTTGTGAGTAGCGTAGAGGACAGCTTTAATGCTGTTTGGGGTGTCAAGACGGGTCGCAGTCTGTGGAGAAAAGTTACTGACTATACAGCGATGTTGCTTATTCTTCCGGTTCTTATGATTTGTGCCGGAGGTCTCAATATGCTTTTGTCCTCAACAATTGATGCGATATTCCATTTCAAATTTCTGACGCCGCTGGTTACCTTTTTTCTGGAAGCGGGGTCGTGGATTTTCACATGGCTGTTTTTTACGGCGGTCTATATGCTTATACCGAATGTTAAAGTCAAATTCGCCAATGCCTTGATTGCGGGAGTACTTGCCGGAACAGGCTTTATGATACTACAGTGGATTTTCGTGACAGGTCAGATGTATGTAGCCAAATATAATGCGATTTACGGAAGCGTCTCGTTTATACCCCTGATGTTGATATGGCTTCAGCTCGTATGGGTGATAACCTTATCGGGGGCGGTACTCTGTTATGCCTCGCAAAACATATTTGAATTTGATTTCAAAGAAGATGTAGACCGTATATCCCTGCGGTATCGCGAGAAAGTTATAATGGCTGTCGCCGCCGTAATTGTCCGTCGGTTCGCTGACGGTCAGCCACCATTGACGGTCAGAGATATTATCGTCGGCTATCATCTGCCATCGCGACTCGTCGGTGACGCTGTCGACTCGCTTGTCAAGTCAGGTCTCGTCTCACGAGTTGTGTTGGATGAAAAACAGGAATCATACGGTTATCAGCCGGCAATGGAAGTCGATAAAATAACGGTTTCGGAAATTCGTGACCGACTTGAGGCTTCCGGCAGACACGGTTTCATCCCGTCGTTCGATAAAATGTTCCCTGGTGTTGTCGAAATCTATGATAAGATGACCACTTGTCTCAACCAGTTTGCAGGCTCAGTGAAGCTTGTTGATATCCCGGTGGAAACACTTGTGGAAGTAAAAGGTAAATTGACACTCAGACAACCTGATAATCAGGAAAAAGATAATATTCAATCATCAAAAACTACAGAAGCATGAAAAAAGTAATTTCAACAACTGCCGCCCCAGGCGCAATCGGACCCTACAGTCAGGCAATCGATGCTAAGACAACAACCTCGTCGATAGTCTTCGCTTCAGGTCAGATACCCCTTAATCCCGAAACAGGTGAGATTCCTGAAGGTATCAAGGCTCAGACAGAGCAGTCGCTCGCTAATGTGAAAGCCATACTCGCTGCAGCCGATTTGACTGTTGACAATGTGGTGAAGACGACTGTGTTCCTCGCAGATATGAACGATTTCGCTGCCATGAATGAAGTATATGCAGCGACATTCACCGAACCTTATCCCGCTCGCTCGGCTGTAGCAGTTAAGACTCTGCCCAAGAATGTTCTTGTCGAGATAGAAGTTATTGCCGTTCGATAAGAGCCAGTATATCGGCGACGACAAATGTGCTGCCGCCGACAAAGATTGTATCGCCCTCTTTCAATTGAGAGAGGGCTTTTTCATATCCTTCTGCGACTGTTTCAAATGTCAATCCCTCCAGACCGTTCTTATTGGCAAGTTCAGTCAGCTTTTCAGCAGATAGTCCGCGATTGACCGACGGCTTTACAAAGTAGTAATGAGCGTTGGCAGGCATCATGGATAGTATTCCGCTGATGTCTTTGTCGTTGACAAAACCAATTACCATATGCAGTCTGTCGCCATAGTTTGCCAGTCGTTTACTCAGATATTCCCAACCTCCGACATTATGCCCCGTATCACAGATAACTGTCGGATTTTCGCTGATTTTCATCCATCTGCCGGCAAGACCGGTCAGTGTGGACACCCGGCTGAACCCTTTTGAGACCGCTTCTGGCGTGATTTTATATCCGATTTCATTCAACCTGTCGAGGGTACACAATATAGTAGCGGCATTTTTTGTCTGGCAATCGCCGCAAAGCTCACCGGTAATGTCTCCCCATTTTGTGCCTTTATAAATAATTTTATCGTTCGATGGCTGAGCATCTTCAAATTCCTTGATGTCATCCGCGTAATAGATAGGTGAGTGCAATAGTGCAGCCTTGTCACGGAACACATTGCGCACATCGCCCTCAGATTCCCCGATAACGACCGGCACACCTTCTTTAATAATACCGGCTTTCTCTGCCGCAATCTCCGGCAATGTATCTCCTAACAATGCCGTATGGTCTTTCGATATATTGGTGATGACTGACAGGTCGGGCACGATGATGTTGGTGCTGTCGAGTCTGCCACCCAGACCGACTTCGATGACAGCTACATCGACCTCACTTTCGGCGAAATGTTCGAATGCCATGATTGTTGTCAGTTCGAAAAATGATGGACAGAGTTTTTCTCCGCCTGCGGCAATAAAACGGTCGACAAAATCAACGACCTTTTCTTTGCCAATCATTTCGCCGTCAACTCTTATTCGTTCGCGGAAATCTATGAGATGTGGTGAAGTGAAAAGCCCTACCTTGTATCCCGCAGACTGAAGCACGGCGGCGATGGTGTGCGCTGTCGAGCCTTTGCCGTTAGTCCCGCCGACATGAATTGTTTTCAACCGTTTGTGCGGGTTGCCGAACATTTTGCTTAGCGCTTTGACCGTATCGAGTCCCGGTTTATAAGCTCCCGCACCGATTGACTGAAACATCGGCGTCTTAGTATAAAGATAGTCGAGGGTTTCTTCGTAAGTCATATCTTATCAGAATAATATATACCCGGCGACCCCGGCGCAGACAATAATCAGGATGGGATGAACCTTGGTCAGCAGCGTAACGGCGAGAGCGACGGCTGCAAGACTTACGCTTTTGATGATATCGGGGTTGGTTGTGCCGAAATTATCCCCGTTCATCAATATAAGCGCTGCCGATGCTATAAGACCGATGACAACCGGTCGCAGACCGTTGAATATACCTTTTATGACCACGCTGTCACGGTGTTTCCTTATGTAATGGCTTGCATATCGCACAAGAAGAAACGACGGGATGATTACGACGAGCGTACATATAATAGAGCCGAGAATACCCCAGAACGGAGAACTTAATTCCGGCGAAGAGTGCATCGGTGCGACATAGCCGATGTAAGTCGCCGAGTTGATGCCGATTGGTCCCGGTGTCATTTGCGATATTGCCACAATGTCAGTGAACATCTTTTCAGTAATCCACCCGGGCGTGACAATCTCGTTTTCAATCAGAGCGAGCATGGCATAACCGCCGCCAAAGCCGAAGAAGCCTATTTTCAGATAGCTCCATATAAGTCTAAGATAAATCATCATTGCTCAGCCTCCTCCTTTCTGTCTTTGTTTGCCTTCACACTGCGGTTAAGTATATACCATCCGCCCAGACCGCCGAGAACAATATATAAAATGGGATTGGAGACAAACGGCAACTTTGACCATATCAGCAAAGCGACTGCAACGGGAATCCATACCGTTTTCCAGTTTATGCCCGCTGACTTGGCGGAAGTTATTACCGGTGCGACAATGAGAGCCACGACTACCGGACGTATGCCCTTGAATATCGCTGATATCACCGGGTTATTCGTGATGATATCGGGCGTCAGGAACATAGCGATGAGTAGGATGATTAAGAAACTTGGTGCTATGGTTCCTGCCGCTGAGAATATACTGCCTTTAAGGCCGCGCAGCTTGTCGCCCACCGCGACAGAAATGTTTACGGCAAGAATACCGGGCAGAGACTGCGCCACTGCCAGAAGGTCGAGAAATTCATTGCGGTCAATCCAATGATATTTATCGACAATCTCACGTTCGATAATGCTTATCATCGCCCATCCGCCACCGAAGGTGAAAGCTCCGATTTTGAAAAAAGTCGCGAATAAGCGGGCTAACGATGCTTTTTTGTCCATTGTTTTATCCGTCATTTTACAACAGACAAAATTACACAATTATCCCAACACGACAAACATTACCTTACATTGCCGCCATCCTTCAAAACCTGTCCTATCCACGCAAAGAAACAGATTACTATCAATATTACAGTCATAATGCATCAATCTCGTTAAACACACATTTTATCAATTTCTTTTGTCCACCCTTTTACACTGACAAAATTATATACGGCCATGGGCAAGAATAGAGGACATAAATGTTAATGATTGTGTAAAAATAGAGAGTGGACTATGAAACATTTCATAATCCACTCTCTTATTAATATTTATCCTAAATTATTTCAAAGGAATTTCACGCCAGTTTTTAGTTGGAGTAATATGATGATGCCGACTCCCCTGACAACCATTAAAAATTTTCACCAAACGAAAAGCTCTAATAAAAATACCAATTTTTTTCGTATAGAAAAATTGTAGGTTAAGAAATAATTCGTAAATTTGCAGCGAATTGGAGTTTCTCCATTTCAACGTATTGAAAACAAGAGGCGTTATGTCTTCTGCTTGTATGTGAAAAGCGTCGGAAACTTATCACAATGCGCAAGAGATGGCAAAACGGTCTCCGCGTCATAGGCGTGGAGCTGTTTATTCCACATCTTCGCATAAGGTAATCCGACCACCTTCACATAAAGGCGTGGCATAGCAGTCCACGCTTCTTTATTTTTATAACGGTCGGATGGGCTGTAAGACCAAACAAAACGCAACGCGTATGAAAAAATTTTTATTTTTGTTGATGCTATGTGTTAGTTTTATCACATATGCAGAAGAAGCAACCACATCTTGTATGGTTGGAGGCTCAAGCACCGATTATGTATCTGCTACTGCATATACAACAAAAGGTTCAGGTTATGTAACTATTGCAAATAGTGCAAATAAGCCTCTTGTTTCTCTTTACATCACAGTTAATGCAGAAGCATGCACATACAGTAATGGAGAACTTCTATGGCATCCTGTTACACTTTTGCAAAAAAATGTATATTTTTCTCCCGCCATCTCTCCTAACCAGACTACTCGTGTTGAATGTAATAAAGTTCAATCCTATGATGGGAAGCTCCGGAATATCACTGTAAGTATCGGTAACCCTTCTTGTAAATAATATTTAGGATAATTAAGTGTGTGGGCTTTACCGTACTTTCGAAGTGCGTTAAAGCCCACTTTCTATGCAGAACATTTCAATCAATTTCCGAGTGCCGCAAGGCTGGCACGAATTAGGCGATAAACAACTACGTTATGTTTATCAGCTTCTCGCCTCCGACTTCTCGGCAGACGAGATTAAGACCCTTTGCTTGCTCCAGTGGAGCGACACATAGGTAATTTCAAAAAGAAAGCGGTAGCTTCGTTGTAAGAAAGTTGCCGCTTATCAATATTAGTTATTATCCACCGCGCGATATTAAATCCAGCGGGTGAAGGCGAAGGTTATGCTTTATAATTTGTTACATAGTCCCTAAATCTCATAGCTTGCCCTTTAGTAATATTAATAAAAGAAAGATTATGTCGCAGTCTATCTATGCCATAAACTTCTATTACCTTACCAATTGAAACATTTAGAAAAATGGAAGGAAGTGCTGTGACATTAGTCATGTTTACAACGACTTTTTCTGATTTATCGAGCGCATCCTTAATAATATCATAAAATTTCATACCTGCGTCCGGCAGATTAGCGGAATTAGAAAGTAAATCGTTTAATACTATTGTACACATATCTATTACCAATTGAATGTTTCTAATATTTCTTCGTTCTCAAAAGTAGAGAGGTCAATATCTATAGTATGTGCATATTCCGAGTGGATTTGAAAGATTTTTTCAAGCCATACGGATTTATTAGCTGTATTAAATATTATCTGCTTCATCACATATATATATCTACAAAGATAATATAAATGATTCTAAATTTGTTAATATCATTTCTTTTTTATCTACAAAAATAGCCTGCTTCATATGAAACAGGCTATTTACTTAAAATTAATTGTTTATGTGATGGTATGCAATATGCAGAATCCACATCCCATACATAACGGGCAAAGCTATATTAAATCCAGCGGGTGAAGGCGAAGTCCTGGCGGTGGGGGAGGTTGGGGTTATAGGGATAGAGGCGGTAGCCTACGCGGAACACGCCGGGATCGTTGGTCTCGGTGTCGAGTTCGTAAGTGAGGACGTTGCCTTCTTCCTTGATAACCTTGAAGTCTTTGGTCGAAACGAAGTGCTCGATGCCGTCTTCGAGACGGTGAACAACGAGTTCGAGATGTAAATCCTTACCGAGACCGTTGGTGTCGATAATGGCTTCGATGCGTACTTTCTGACCTGTAGAAGAGTTTGAGATTTCTCCTGAATGACGGATGTCGAACACTTTGATTCCGTCCCAAGCAGCAGCAACTTTTTCTTTCCATGCAACGATTTCTTTCGCGAGAGCAAAATCGTTGGCGGCGAGTTTCTTTGAGCGCGCTGCTTCCGGGTCGTAGAAGCGTGCGATATAATCGTCAATCATGCGCTTCATGGTGAAGTGAGGAGCGATGTCGCCGATTGAGCGTTTGATATACTGAACCCATTCGGGAGAGTAGCCTTTCGAATTCTTGGCAAAGTAGAGGGGGATAATCTCGTTTTCGAGCATAGAGTAGATGGTTGCAGCGTCGAGTTTATCCTGCTGAGCCTGATCGGTGTAAGTGCGCTTGTCGGTGAGAGCCCAGCCGGCTTTCTCGTTGAAGCGGTAGCCTTCGTACCACCATCCGTCGAGCACGGAGAAGTTAAGCACGCCGTTCATCTCTGCCTTTTCGCCTGACGTACCTGATGCTTCGAGAGGACGGGTCGGAGTGTTGAGCCAGATGTCGACACCTGTCACAAGACGTTTAGCAACAATCATGTTGTAGTCTTCGAGGAAGATAATCTTGCCTTCGAACTGGGGCATGTGGGAGATTTCCATGATGCGCTTTATCAGCCCCTGACCTGCACCGTCGGCGGGGTGAGCCTTGCCCGAGAAGATGAACTGAACGGGGAACTGTTCGTTGTTGACAATCTTGGC
>CAMWNF010000002.1 GCA_947175535.1 uncultured Bacteroidales bacterium | reverse complement strand
TGAAAAATTCGCAATAAAATTCAGAGCCGTTTTGCCTTTCGAAAGAAAACATTATTTCTGTGGGCTCGAAATTGTTTTCACGATTGCCGAAAGACAGTTTGCCGTGCATACCGGAAAGTGCTCCGTCAATCGAACTAACAAGGTGACTGTTTTTCAGATGCTTAATCTCTACGGAGTAGCGGCATACAGCTTCCTCCATCGGAACAACAAGTTTGTTATCCTCTATGGTTATCTCGTCGATATATGAAATCCATAGAGAATCAGGGGCAAAGCAAAGAGTGCGATCAGTCTTTGACGAAAGGCCCTGCTGCTCGTATGCGTCACGCAAAGCTATTTCAAAATCTTCAACTCTGCCCGAATTGTTGATTTTCACAGTATTGTTATCAGAATTTACGGCAATGGCGGTGTAAGCGGCGGCCGCAACGAGAATTTTGCCTCCCTCGCGACCGTTGAATTCGTATCGGCGGTAGCCGTCTATGTCCTTTGGGAAAAGGTAGAGGCTCATGGTCTGCGGATTAGCTTCTGGGCATCCAGACCAGTCAAAAACGACCTCTACGGGGATGCGGTCGTGGTTATGGTCGAAGCATAGTTCGGGCTGAGGTGCGCAGGCGGTGAGAGGGATTATAGCTGATATAGTTACAATAGCTGTGATAGCGGGTATAGCTACATTAAATATTCTTCTCATCGCTTGCCTCCTTTCTTGAGAAGCCAAACGAGTGAGACGGCAAGTTTAGACGGGCCGAAATAGTGGTGGGTACGGGTTGATTGCCAGAGTTTGTGGCTATCAATGTTTTTGTATGTCTGATATTGACCGCTAATGTAGCCAACGCCGAGCGAAAAGTCAAGATTAATGCAGTCGGAGATGCGGAGAGAATATCCGGCGGCAATGCCGACGCCGAAGGACGGTTTGTCAAAGAAAGTAGCTCCGGAATGTGAACTGAGGGTGCCTTTTGAGCCGAGACAGATGCTATATCTAAATAGTTGTGTGTAAGTTTCTAAGAACCAAGCGTTTGAGGGGGGGGCATAAGCTGTTTTCTGACAGCGAGTTCGGCGCCTTGTATGCGCCAATGTCGTTTATCTGCGCTGTTAGTCCAATCGGCATAATAAGCGTCGGCTGAAACGGACCATCCTTTGGCAAGTGGCAGTATCAGGCCGAGATTGGGAACGGCCGCTGCATCGTAAAGCAGATTGGTGCGCAAAGCTAAATAACAATGACGTGAATTTCGTCGAACAGACAAAGTTTCATGCGGGATAATATCGCCACTATCCGTCACGTGACATGAGACAGGAAGTGTAAGATATGATTCAAGACTTTCTATTACCAGCTTTGATGAATGACGATATGTTAAAGTTATGTTTGACACACGCAGAGAAGGAAAAATATTGTCAAGCATGAAGTCCCAAGCTTCGCCGTCTCGTAATTTGCGGAGCCGCAATTTTCGACTGTCAGTTACGACTCCGTTTTCGATAATCCATTCAGGAGTGTCGCGAATAATTGACGCAGCTTTTCGGGCAAACACCGGAGAATCATATTGATCGAGAATATCAGCGAGTCGAGTCCAGTCAGTGCCGATTGACTTAGTGGTTATCTTCGAGGAATATATGCCTAAAGAATCAAGAAGACGCAGCGCGGTCGATGTACGGTCAACTGAAAGCTGCTTATTAAATAATGTATTACCTTCGGGAGAAGCGGAAGATTTTATGTTTATTGAAAAAATGCTGTCTGAATTAATGATCGACCCCATTTTACCTAATGATTGTAAATTACCGGATAATTGAGTATCGAAAACGGCGCTACCCTGACGGAAATAAATATTCACGGTCAGAGTGTCGACAACGACTGCAGCATTAGCGGAACAGAAAGCGCTAACCGTTAAAATGACGGTCACTAAAAAACGAAATATGTCGCTCCGGTTTCTCAAACGAAATTTTGGGTTTAAGTAATGAATCATAAAATCGGATGCAAATTTATTAAGTGGGGGTTATAGGCGACGATTTTAGACAGTCACAAAATGTCTCCGGCGCGTCACAAAATGTCACATCGGCTTAATTGTTGCTGTATTGAGAGTTAGGTTGAGGATATTTTGTGATTATGTCGTAATTTTGTGGTATGAAAAATATCGTAGCAGTAGTAGCAATTTTGGTCTCGGTAGTTTTGTCACAAAGTTGTCGTCATGAGGGAGACCGTCTTAGCCCGTATGGCTGGAGTAAAATTGATCCGAAGTTTGACTCATTAACTCGAGTTGCTGAAAAGTATATGTACACGAGCATATCTCCGGACTCGATTTTGAAAGTATCGATGGAGTTGGATTCGCTATCGAACACTGATGAGATGGAAGCACGTAGCCATTACTGGAAAGCATATTATCATTATATGAGTTGGCAGCCAGCAGAAGCCAGAGCATTGTTAATCAAAGCTGACAGCCTGACGACGGAAAAATATACAAAGGAGCGCATAGACGGATTGAGAATGACCTATGGAGAGTTCAAAACTTACGAAACATTCAAAAAGTTACTTGAGCAACTTAAATATTTTGCATCGGTCGGAGATAATTCGCAGAAAGGAAATACAGCTATGGTGCTCAGTGGTAATTTAGTTTTCACGCAAGTTCCGGAACTGGCTCTTTATTATCTTAATATGGCGGACTCACTTTTTAATGTTTTAGGACTTGAAGAACGTGTGAGCAATCTGAGAATCAACAAGGCGACGCTACTCTGCAACTCAGGCAGAAAAGAGGAGGCTGACGCAGTGTTCGAGGAAATGTTTGCAGACACGACGATAACCTCGAACAAAGATTTATATGAGATATTGCTGCGTAATCATTATTACTTTTTCGGAGACAGCGCTTCATTGTTTAATGGATATGAGATTCAGAAAAATAAGGAGCGGGAGGGCATAGAATCAAAGACCCTGACAATACTATATGAGTCATTGATAGGAGAATACTATCTGAATGAAGGAAAGATTGATGCAGCTTCAAATTATTTGAGATTTGGTCTGCCGGATATTGATAAATTGTCAGACGATGATATAAAAGCGTGCATCTATCAGATCTATGCTCAATATTATGACTCGATTGGAGATGGGCGAAAGGCAATGGCTGCAATGAAAAGCTATGATGCCATAAATGATTCGATTGCTGTCGATCAAAATCCTCAAAACAAGATATATACGGAATATATCAACGCAAAACGCCAAGTCGAACTCGAATCAGAGGAAGCGAATCGCGATTTGAGAAGACGTCTTTATGTGACTATAATAGCGTCGGTGCTATTATTAATAGTATTAGTGATAACGGGTTTCAGACTTCGGCGGCGCCACCAACAAAAAGTTTTGGAAGCCACATGTTTAGCAGAGCAACGTGAGCGCGAAATGATGGCGATGGCTCTGTCGCGTCAGCAGAGTGACAGGGTGCTCGATTATGTAGAAGATGAAATCTCGCGTCTGAGCAGAGAGGATGCGATAACGGCACGTGAAATCGCGCAACTCGACACCACTTTGCGCCTTCACGCGGCAGACAGGCAGAGTCTGCAAAGTTTTGAGAAGGCGTTTACAAACATAAATCCTGATTTTGATGCAAGCCTTCGGGCTGTCGCTCCTGATCTGTCGGATAATCAGGTGAGGTTATGTTCGTATATAATGTTAGGTCTGAATAATCAGGAAATCGCTTCGCTGATGAATGTTAAGGCGAGTAGTCTGCGACAAGCGCGGTTGAGGCTTAGGCTCAAGTTCGGGCTGACGAAAGATGACTCGCTTGAGGCTTTTTTGAGAGAGTTAGGAAAGAAGCGATAAAAAAAACGACCGGTCGGACGTGTGGGGGAGTTGTCGGACCGGTCGGATATTTTTTGGGAATTTTTTAGCGGCGGCGGTTGCGGACAGAGCGGGTGGCGTTAGAAGCGGGTTTGGCTTTCTGCTGCTTTGGCTCCTTGACTTTTTTTGCAGCAGAGCTGCGTTTGGTCGAGCGTTTCGATGAACGGACAGCTTTGTCAGCGGTCTTGGTCTTTTCTGCTACGGAAGTAGTGTCGCCTCGTTCGGCTCTCTCACGGGCTTCGCGCGCGGCAATCACTTCTTCACGCGAGGGCACCCAAAGTTTTTTCTCAAAGTTATCGAGCGACTGCTGAATGCTGTCCTGAGCATGCTTGCGTGCATCGTCGTCAGGATAAAGCTGAAGCATCGATTTGTTTTTGAGGTTACGGGTTTTATAAATCTCTCCATCGTACATGGTGAGATTAAAGAAGTCATCGTAATTGCTCGAGGGCAGATTATTGTCATCAGATGTGAAAATCTGCTGCTGTGCAAGCCATGGGCGTATGTCAGAGAACTTAACCCAGAACATGGGATAACGAATGGCTTCGCCGCCGAAGTCGCCCGAGCGGTGGAGAACGGGGCATATCGCCTCTATGCGCGGACGAAGGCGGTTATTACGGGTGTCATACTCCCAACGCTCGATGATGTAGTAGGAGAGGACTTCGTTGGCAGGAACGTCGCTTTCCTCGATGACGAAGCGGGGATTTTTCTCAGACGAGCTTTTGGCATCGGTGTAGAGGATGTGGAAGCGGTCGAGAATGTCGCGTACCTTGACACGATATTGGTCGGTGAAGACTTCGCGTCCGTCGAGGTATTCGTATGCGGCAAGCTGATTGTTGGCAAGCAGGCGCATTATGATGCGGAAAAGGTTTTCCTGACCGTCGACGGGTTCGTCGGGGTAGTAAAGCGGAGCGTTCTTGTCGTTGTTGAGATCAAGCTGGCGGTAGATCACTCGCATCCACTGGCGGTCGGCGTCGGAAACGGACTGTCCGTCGTCTTCGTAGAACGCTTGCATGCGGTCGGTTACGACAGGACCTGCGGGAGCATTGTCTTTCGTGCGTTCGTTAGAATTACGACGGCGCACTACGCTCTGGTTGTCGTCGGTCTGAGCGAATGACGGCAGGACGGAGCAAAGAAGCAGAGCGGCTGCGGTGACATATTGGCTGATTGATTTCATATCGTAGTTGCTTGTATTGGCGGTGTTTGGAATTAGTTGACTATTACTTCCATCGGTGAGAGGTCGCGGGTGATGCCGTCGGGACCGACAGCTTTGATGCGAGATATATAGAAGCGTTTTCCACGCGAAAGTCGCTGGAACGATTGTTTCTGGCGAGCTGAGAACGAGGCTCCGTCGCTGACTTCGGGAATGGCGTTGCCCATCGAGTCGAAGAAGATGGTCTCGAAGCTTAGCACCTTGAATTTGGTGTCGAGCAGACCGTCGTCGATTGCAGCCTCGATGCCGGGTGCCTGAAGTAGAAGCGTTTTTGCAAAGGGTTTGCCACCACGATAGTGGTCAGTGTTGCCTTTCTGATCGGTGAAGGCGATGTATGGCGTCGGATCCGGCAGTTTACGGACACGGAATGTCATGTTGGCGACGTTGGTGGAATGTCCGTCAATGTTGGCGGTGACTGTTATGGTGGCGTCTTTGCCTACGTTGGTCGGTCGGGCTATCCAGCGGTCGCCGCTTCTTGAGAGTGTGCCGTTTGTCATTGTAGCCGAAATGCCGTTCATCGGCACACCGGGCACGGAGATACTTATCGGGTTATCAATACCGGCGTATAGAACATTCATCATCGTAGCTGATACGGTAGCCATGGGTTCGATGACGGTGTAAGATGAGGTGAAGTCATGACGTGTCGATGTACCGTCGCCGTGAGCCACCTCAAGATAACCGTTATAGTCGAATGTGCCGGTTGAAGAGGCATTGAGTTCATAGAGACCTTGGTCGTTGTCGAGAGGATGACCATTGACATAGACCTTAGGTCGCGCTGTTGTATCCACAGCAGCAAGGAGGATATTAGCAGAGTATTTGCCACCGCGCATGACCAGTCGTGACTGTGGCATGACGAAGGCGTTGAGTTCGTTGACGCGGACATCGCCTGCGTCGACACCGGCGAGCAGTGCGTTGAGAGCTTCGCCTTCGGCGAAGAGGACATCGTTCTGGAGTTTGGAGAGAATTGTTATAGCTGCAACTACAGGTTGTTGGTCGAATTTGGCTTCTTCCCATGATTGGGCGGTCAAAGTGCCTTTACGTTCGACCGGCGCAGTCGACAGGGCGGCATTGATACCCGATGCCTTGACGGAGTCAGTGACAAGCGATGTTATAAACGAGCGGTAGTAGTCAATCGCTTCGCGCAGACCGCTGCCGAGATTGTTTCCGGGCGCAAGCATCACGACTGCGGCTGCCTCGAGATCATCGCGGTTGATGATGTTGTCCGGGTCGCCGTTTTTGCCGTCGGCTTTCTGAACGATAGCGAGTTTTAGTGAGTCAATCTGAGAATACAGACCGTCTGTGACACGACGCACGTCGGTCGCCTTGTCGAGCCATGTCTGACCTTTGTCGGGATTTTGTTCCGTGAAGTCCTCAAGACGGCGGAATATGTCGTCATTACGTCGTCCGACGTTGGTGTTCGAGCGGTTAAGCCCGTCATGAACCTGCGTGAAACCATCGAGCACATCACTCGAAACGTTAAGCGCAAGCATGGCCGTGAGGACGATATACATAAGGTTTATCATCTTCTGGCGAGGCGACAGGCGATTGTTATTTGCTCCCATTTAAGAGTTTATATAGAGATGGTTGAGAGTTAAACGTTTGAGTTTCCGGCAGGAGCCTGAGCATCGTTCATGCCGGGCATGGGACGATACATATTGACGGTCATCGCCGTAATCATCTTTTCGTAAACCGAATTGAGTTGCTGCATGTAGCGGGTCATCTTTTCAGTCTCGTCATAGTAGCGTGCGCTTTGACCGGCACTCTTTTCGTACATGTCGCGAATGTCTTTAATGCCCCGGTTGACGCGGTCGATGGAGTCAAGCTGCGACGACACGCTTTTGAGCTGGATTTCGTAGATAGTATTCAGACCGTTGATATTGCGGTTTAGGTCCTGCATCTGGTCGACATAGCCCTTTGAGCTACGGGTGATATTCTCGGAGTTCTCTGTGATAGCACGGTAGCTTTCGAGAAGGACATCAGAGACACTGTTGAGCGCGGCGGTTGTTTCGCGGAGATGCTGCATCTCGGCGGCTATGGATGCCATCTGGTCGAGATAATTCTGAGTGGCGGAAGTAAGTTCAGCCATGCGTGCGAGTTGGTCGGAAGCGGCAGCCATCTTGGCGATGCTTTCGCTTAGCGAGCGTGTGTCGTCTTCGCTGAGGTCGATGTTGTCGGGGATTCTTGCCGCGTGACGAGCCTGTGAAGGAGTGACCGCCGGAATTGCCGTTCCGGATGCAGCCCCAGATGATACGGGCGAACCTATGACTATCGAAGAGCCTCCCCCACCGCCCTCGAAGTCCGGACGGTCTTCCTCGCTGTGTGAGTCAAGAACGGGAAACACTTCTTCCCATTTGTAGTCTTTCGGCGGACGGTCGAATGCGGTAAGAACGAACATTAATACCTCGGTGCCCATACCGATGGACAGAAGCATGTTGCCTCCGGGGAGGTGAAGTATCTTGAACAAGGCACCCCAGATGACGATGGCGGCACCTATACTATAGGCGAAGTTGAAGAATCGCTGTCCGCGTTCGGATGATATGAACTGGCTGACTGCGTTACGGTATGCCTTAACTTTTTCCATTTCGTTTTAATAAATAAGGAGAGATGCTTGTTATTTAGAATTTTTCTGATTTGATTTTGTGCCTTTTGCAAAGCCTATCTGAGTGCGTACGCAGCGGAAACCGATGTAGCTGCGCTGTTCATTCTGATATTCCCACATGCGAAGATCGGAACGGATATTATGAGCTACGTCTTTCCATGAGCCTCCACGTATAATCTTGCGTTTCATCTTGTAAGGGTCTTCCTTGGCTGCATCGTAGCGGTACTCGGGATTGAGGTCTGACGTCAGCTTGCCGACGCTTTCGGTGTAGGCGGTCGATGTCCATTCGCTGACGTTACCAGCCATATCATATAGTCCGAAGTCGTTGGGCGCATATGTTCCGACTCGCGAGGTGATGACGTGACCGTCCTTAACATAGTTGCCCTCGTTGGGCTTGAAGTTGGCGTAGAAGCAGCCACGGTCATCGCTTAGGGCGAGGTCGCCGTCCCAAGGATACATATTGTCGGAGACACCGGCACGTGCTGCATATTCCCACTCAGCCTCTGTCGGCAGGCGGTAAGGTTCGACATAGACTCCTTCGCGTCCGAGTGAACGACGCAAGAAATCTGTGCGCCAGTTGGCGAAAGCGTTTGCCTGCTCCCAGCTAACACCGACAACGGGATATTCGTTATAGCCGCCATGGGAGAAATAGAGACGAACATAAGGCTCGTTGTAAGCATTTTCGAAGTCATTGACCCAAGCTGTGGTGTCAGGGTAGATGTTTACTATATATGTGTTGACAAAGTCATAGTCACCCGTAAGACCGCGCGTGATGGTCTCGCGGATTATTTCACCATCGTCATTGATATATGCAGTGTCTTTTGAAATAACAGGTACTTCAGTCGGCACAGGACGGTCGGTGTTATATTCTCGACGACGCGCATCAAGGCGGTTTTTGCGTTTGACAGCCTCAGTCTGGTTATATACTTCGTAACGGTAGTTGAGCTGCTCGGCATCAAGTTCACGTGCGCCGGTTATGGGATTTGTACGATATACGCTCTCGATAGCTCGGAGTTCGTCTTCGTTGGGATTACGCCAGGGTATAGGCTTGTTCCAGTTCAGGTGAGGTGTGACGGGGTTGCCTTCACGGTCTTCCTCAATCTTGAAGTCCTCATTGCCGCCGAATGCAGGGTCGGCAAGGCGTTCGCGGATGATAGAGTCGCGCACCCAGAAGACAAACTGCTTGTATTTGCTGTTGGTGATTTCAGTCTCGTCCATCCAGAAACCGTCGACCGAAATGCCTCGTGAGTCAGCTGCAAGATTCCAGACGCTGTCTGCTTTCTGCGGTCCCATTTCTATAGAACCACGGTTAATCAGCACCATGCCGTAAGGGGTGGGCTCAGCCCAAGAAGATGCGGATACACCGGTGACTTCACCACCTCCGGCACTGCGCGAACCTGTGGCGCAAGATGCAAGGAGTAAGGCGGTCAGACAGCCTACGAATAAAATATTGGTTTTAGTCTTCATATAGATGAGTCGGTAGTGATTGATCTGTTTATGTTGTTATTAAGGAGTGAGATTTTACATTATGCGTATGTTCTTATGTCGGTGACGGTTCTTGTCTGACAAGTCGATTTTCATTCGATAGCCTGCGAAAACTTCGTGGCTGCCACTTGATGCTTTGGCAATCGCCGAAGTGGCGTAGTCATAGCTGTAGCCGATGAAAATGTTCTTGAATTCGGCTGCTACCGTAGCGATAACTGCATCGCGCCAGCGATATCCGAGACCGAAAGTCAGAAATTTGTCGTAGCGGCAGCGTACTGTCGCTTCGCCTGTGGTAAAACTGAAGTCACTCTTGACCAGCACCGAGGGAACTATTTCAAATAACGTATTATTTATGGGAATATTGCTTTGTGCTGTAAAATATAATGTTCGGCGTGCCTGAAACTGAAATTCACGTTCGGTCGTCTGACCGCCTGACGCAGACTCGGCGTTCATTGTCACAGTTGGAGATGTGAGATGTGTGGCTGAAATTCCGGCGGAGAAGTAACGGTGTGAGTACCAGATGCCGAATGCAAGGTCGAGTGCTGTGCCGTGGATATCGCGGTTAGGTATGCCGTCGTCATTACTGTCATGATAATCATCATCGTCGGGAATATAGACTTTCGAGCCTTTGAAGCCTTGGTCGAAAAAACCTATCTGGACACCGGCGGAGAGGTTGCCGCCGAACATCTTGCGGGTGTAACCAATTTGGGCACCTGCGTTCAGAGAACTGTAAAGACCGGCTTTATCAGTATCGAACATCACTCCGACAGCAAAACGTTTACCGAGTATTTTCAAAGGCATGTCAGCTGTCGCAACGAAATCGCGCGGAGCGTTATCGATGCCTACCCATTGCATGCGCATGCCTCCGCGGATACGAAGGAAATCAGTAAGTCCTATAGCCGAAGGATTGAAATAAGAGGGTACTTCGTAATATTGCGAGAACTGCACATCAGTCTGGGCAGCAGTGTGAAACGATGCTAACAAGACGGCGATAAGCAGTGAAAGACGGATGATGAAACGGTTCATGGCTCTATTCGAAGTAGAATGTCAGTACAATCATTTTTGATACGGCTTTTTTTACCGACTGGGTGAATTTCAGTTTCATCGGGTCATCTTCGAGGTCCGGTCGGTCATGACAAAGCACGTCGCCAAGACCGAGACAGAATTTTATTTCCGGAATAAGCTTGAAATACGGAAGATAAAAGTCACAGCCGAAACCGAATGACAGATAGCAGTCGGTCGCCTTTGTCTTTATGAAGTCACTGCGTTTTTTTGCGACGTCAAATGCCGGCATGACTCCTGTCACCACGTATGGGCGACAATTACGGTAACGGAGAGCGGCATATTTAAGGTCGACAGGAAGAACGACGAACGTCGATTTTATGTTCTGTCGTTCGGTCGCTCCGTCTGTGAGATTGACCATGCGGATGTCACGGCTACCGAAGTACATGCCCGGAGAAAAACGGAGTGAGAAATAATCGTTGAGCCTCAGTGCAAGAAGACCATTGACACAGAAGCCCGGCTGATAGTCGGGTTGCTCTATGCGCCATTCTTCACCTTGTTCGGTGATAAGACCGTTGTGGCTGAAACGGATATCTTCGGCGTGAGCTCCAATCGAAAAACCGAGATGCCACCTACGCATGTCTGCGTAAGGTCTATTCATGATTTTATCGTTGAAATCACGGGCGTTCAGCGAAACTGCTGACACCAAACATAACACTAAGTTTACTATGATTTTTGATATATTCATCAGCTAATAAACGCCGCACAACGTGATTTATTGTTATTTTTGCACCAAAATGAAGATTATATGGCTGACAATTATCTTGAGAAAAAGATGGAAGAGCACCGTCGGGGCGGAATTGCAAAATCGAATGCGCGGCGGTTAACTCCGAGCGGCGATCGTCTCGGGACAGTAAGTTTCAGAATAGAACCGTTGCGTATTTTTGTTACGGACGGCTCGTATGATTACGCTACAGCTATAATTTGTCGTCTTCGCGCTGCGGGATGTAAGGTGGCGTTTTTTTCGGAAGATGAAAAAAACGGTAGAGAATTGGCCCAAAAATCGGGAGCTCGTTTCTATCCTGCATCGTTTTCCGGTTGTATTTTTGATGACATAGCTAAGGTGTGGGGCGGATTGGATGGACTTGTGGTGACTGACGGGAAAATGCCTGAGACTGCGAATGTTGAAGAACTCAAGCGGCTTATAGTAGTAGATAATAATCCGAAGTTGCCCTTGATTGAAAATAGTGATAGTTTGACGGTTAATGGAGTGAATATAAGTGGGCGGTGTGCATCTGATGTTGCTCACCTATGTCTTATGCTCTGTCTAAATGCGTCTGATTGCATTAATAATACTGTAATGTAACCTCTACGAGGTAAGCGCATAGTTTTTATCGTTTTCCTCACGCAGGCTTGGTCTCCGACCAATCTCTGCATGAGGTTATTCAAATTCCTCGCCATCAGCGAGGAAGAAGCTATTACTCGCAAGATACCATACAAATCTCTTCCTATAAATGGGTAATATGTTGGTAATTAAGATGTACTGATTATTAGACGCAGCTTTCTCGCAGTATGCGAGAAATTTAATTATACTCATGCAGAGATTGGTCGGAGACCAAGCCTGCGTGAGAGGTATAGTCCAGACATAATATTCCACCTTGAAGAGGTGGATATATCAGGTTAAACAATATTCATCCCAAGTCAATCCGTTCGAGGTGATTTCATCTTTTAATTCATCTTCAAAAGAATGACCTAAATGATGTTCTTCCTGCGTTTTAATATATACGATAACTTTATCAGCATCTGATTGTGAAACAGATGCTGCAAAATATTCGCGTCCCCAGCTATCAAAACCTTTATAATCGGGGATGCTCTTTCAACCAGATACTACTCGAACGCTTAATTGTTGCGACAAAGTCAGATAGTGCAATGGTTGGAGACAGATTGACCAGCATGTGAATATGATTGTCTGTCCCATTTATTCTAAGAAGTCTGCATCGGTTATTTTTAACAATACCAAAAATATATGCGTATAACTGACGACGTTTATCAATGGGAATGGTCGGTTTTCGATATTTGGTATTGAAAACGATATGGTAGATGGATGATACTTTACTCATTTTCAGAAATATTTATTTGTGAAGATTGATAGTCGAGCAGACAAGTTGTGAACGGGGCGGCGGGAAGTTGGTAGTTATCGAAAAGGGTAGCAGTGGGGCAGGAGGAGTGGGCGTATCTTACTTTTTTGATTTCGTCGATTTCATCACAGTAGACGCTTAATGTGCCGGTCTCACATTCGACGATTGCGCGGGCGGGATGATAGATGCCATCTTCTCCTGCGGCTTCAAAACCATTAAGTTCCTGTTCAAGAGGGCTTACGCCGCCACCTGTATTACTGAAAAAGAGTAGAGCTCGTTTACCGTCCCATTCCATGCGGTCAAATATCGGACCGGAAAAGGCGAAGTCGTTTTTGCCATAGTCTTTCGCAAGAGCCCAATATGCCAACCGTTTACCAACTGTGCGCTTGTCAGTGGGATGGATGCAGTAGCGATTTCCGATATCAAGGGTCACAACCATTCCGCAGTAAGGGAGCTGTTGCATAAGATGCGACTGTGCGAGACGTAAGGGCGCGACATTGTCTGATAAATCGCCGTAACCGTCATGGGGTGCGATTTGCACGTAATAAAACGGTAAGTCATCGCGTCCGAAACCGGCGCGCATACACTTAACGAATTCAGGCATAAGTTGCGCGTAAAGTCCGGGATCTGAGCAATTGCTTTCCCCTTGATACCAAAGCATGCCTTTGACAGTGAAGGGTAATACCGGCGATACCATGGCGTTATATAATGTTGAGGGGATGTTAAGAACGTCGGGTGTTGTCCTGTCGACAGGTTCGTTCAGACGGCTGAGATCGAGTCCGGCAGACGTAGCAGCCGATGGTGACATCCAGGGCTGAACAGTTGTGCCGCCCCATACGGAGATAATCAGCCCTACGGGTATATCGTCGCCTAATACTTTGCGTAGTTCTTCAGCAAAGAAATAGGCAGTCGCACTGCATTCGGCTACTTCGTCCGATGTATTCAATGCCCAATGTCCCGAGCAGGAGTCAAGTGGTTCCGAACTTACTGCTTTGTCGACAGTGAACATTCTTATAGGAGTTGTGTCGCGTGCACAGATTATTACGTCAAGACCTCCATCGACCGGCTGATGACGATAGCCGCGCATCGGCATCTCCATGTTTGATTGACCGGAACAAAACCATACTTCTCCTGCCAACACATTGCTTACCGTAGAGCTTCCGTCTTTATCAGAGAAAGTGATAGAGTAGGGTGTTTTTGAGGCTGCCGGAGTAGGCACAAAAAGTTCCCAACGTCCTTCGTTATCAACAAAAGTTTTAAAGGGAACACTGCTCCACGATGGACTGACAGAGATTTCACTCCCCGGAGAGGCTTTACCCCATAGTCTGATATCACTCTGCTGTTGGACGACCATGTTGTCAGAAATCAGTGAAGGTAGCTGGATGCGCGCATCAGAATTTGCGGGAGAGGATAGGCATAGCAGTGCCAAAATAAGTGTTTTTTTCATGGAGCTGTATTGTTTTACATGCAAAAATAATATGCAATACTGAAACACCCCTCAAAAAAGTGACATTTTCTTATGGAATTATGTAACTTTGCGCTATAATATCCGTCTAATCGTTAAACGAACATATTTGCAATTATGAAGAAAGTATTATTGATAGCTCTTGTCGCCATGCTTGGCGTAACAACTTCCAATGCCCAGTATTTCTCTACAGTGCAGGGTCAGCAGCTCAATTACAAGACAAATCTTTTGGATAACAAAGATGAAGCTGAACGTGCGACCAAATCGACTATGATTTCAGTCGAAACCGCAGCCGACGGTGTAATAACAGCCCGCGAACAGGACGTTCAGACCGATTCTTCGAATCCACTGCTCGAAGTCACTACTTACCGTGGCTATGTCTATGACCCTGCCACAGATATTACAAAAGTAATCGTGATGTCTGCTGCAGACTTCAAGGAATTTGTTGTCTCGATGATTAGTCAGGGTGCCGCAGCAGCAGGTCAGCCGGTAAGTGAAATGGATCTCGCCGAGCTTTCCAACAGTCTATCGTCGAAAGGTTCTCTGGAGTTTGATCTGGACCCCAAAGCAGCTCCTGACACCAAGCTCCCGAAATCGAATCTTCGTCTCTCTGCAGGAATGAACACCATGAGAGCAAATCTCTGGGACGGTAAATTCCTCGGTTCAGAGACTGTCACAGTCCCTGCCGGAACGTTTGACTGTCTCAAAGTCAGCTATACAATGGTTATCAATGGCGGTGAAGGTGTGGATAAACGCTTTATCACCGACTGGTATGCGAAAGGCGTTGGCTTGGTGAAAAGTGTTGAAACAGATAAGAAAGGCAATCCCACAAGTGAAGACGTCCTTATAAGTATAAAATAAACGTAAAACGAAATCTCCTTATAAGCGACTGCTCTGAGACGGGCGGTCGCTTTTCTTATAAATAATGTGTTCTATAATTCCGCGAGCGGCGAGATAGATAATGAAAGCGAGCCAAAGACCGTGGTTTGACATTGAGTTGCGACTAAGAAAGTAGACTGCGAAAAACAATGCTGACGCCATAGTCATGGATGCGAGCATCACGCGGGTTCGGGTAAGACCTATCAGAATACCGTCCCAGATAAACGCCATAGTTCCCGCAACAGGCACAACAACTGCCCACCAACGGTAATGTGCGCAGACCGTGAGAACGTTGATGTCATCGGTAAGCATTGAGAGAATATTGCCGCCAAATAACCAATATATAACGGAAAATGTGACGGCAAGAACCGCACCTATACGGATAAGTGCGCCAATCAGACTGTTGAGTGCGGTGCGATTGCGGCTACCTTCATACTTCCCTGCAAGTGCTTCTCCGGCAAAGGCGAAACCATCCATGAAATATGAGAAGAACATGAACAATTGAAGCAGAAGCGCATTGGCTGCGAGAATGTCGGCGCCCTGTATTGAACCTGCCCGGGTGAACCATACTGTCACGGCTACCAGACATAAAGTGCGTAGAAAAATATCTGCGTTGATTGAAAAGAATCGGCGCAGTTCAGTAAGTCTCAGCAATTCGGCGACTCCGGGAAATATGGGGCGGTATGTGGTTATAGCCCAAATCAATCCAAATATGAAACCGGTCCATTGGGCAGTTGCAGAACCGATTGCTACACCTTCGATATCCATGGAAAGCACGAAGACGAGCGTCAGGCTTGTGGCGATATTGACAATGTTGGTGACTAATGCCATCCACATGGGTGCATGTGAGTTCTGCATGCCGAGAAACCATCCTGAGAGCGCGAATGAGCCGAGTGTTGCCGGAGCTCCTGCTATTGCAATGAGGAAATAACTGCGGGCTAGGGGAAGAGTCGATGCGTCAGCATCCATGAAACGCAGCATGATGTCTGCAACGGGATGACCGAGAGATAAGATTATTAGTCCTACAACGAGTCCTACCAATAGAGCCCTATAAAGTAAGACGGATGTCGAGCGGATGTCTCCGGCGCCGAAAGCCTGCGCGGTTATACCGCTCGAACCCATACGGAGGAAACCGAAAAGCCAGTACAGCATATTGAACATGCTTGAGCCAAGGGCGATTGCAGCTATATAAACAGCCGAACCTATGTGACCGACAATCGCGACATCAATCATCGCCAACAGCGGAGTGGTGATGTTGGATATAATGGCAGGCAGCGCGATTGCCAATATCTGTCGGCGGAGACTTATCATCGGTCAGATATCTCCCGCTATGCTTATGCGGAGCTGTTCCGGGTCGAGATATTTGCGCGCCAAATCACATACACGCTCAGGAGTGAGGGTGTCGACGGTAGTCTTGCGGGCGTAGAAATAATCGTCGGGTATTCCTACCGAGCGCCGCAGTTCGTAATAATCCATTACAGTCATCGGTGAGTCGAGTGTCGATGCGAGGTCAGAAGCTACGTTGAATTTGAGTTTTCGCAATTCTTCTTGCGACAGAGGTTCATCTGCCATGCGGCGTAGCTCTGACCGCACCTCGTCGATTAATGCCCGGGTATAACGGTTGTCACACTGAGCCGATATCGAGATATAACCGCCTTCGCGGGCTCCAAGCAGGGCGGCGGATATACCATAGGTATAGCCCTTGTCCTCACGAATATTCATCATCAGACGGCTTCCGAAATATCCGCCAAGTGCTGTTACAGCCATGCGCAGGGCATTATAATCAGGGTGGGAACGTGAAATTGCCGGTAGTGACATTACGACGGCACTCTGCAGAGAACCTGCTTTTTTGATTGTCGAGCAACCGGGAGCTTGCGGAGCAAACGGAATTATTTTAATGGGAGAAGATGATGATGTCAGAGGAATTTGCTCCAGTAAACGGCATAGCCGTTCGACATGACAGGGCGAGAAGCGACCGCACAGGTAAGCGTGAGTATGACCTGCATCACAAATCTGTTTGTGAAAATCAATCAAACTCTCTTCGCTGATGCTTTCTATCTCATCAATTGACGGTACATGGCTTTCGGGATGATTGTATCCTGCCATCATGCGTCGGTTATCGGCATTGGCAAGAAAGCTGACACGGCTTAAGTTAAGTTTTTGCCGCGCCACACCTTTGGCTTTAATTATTCCGAATGCTTTCTCCGGGAATGTCGGCGAGGTGAAACATTCTGTCACCAACGGGGCGAGAATGTCAAGTTTGGATGTCAGGGAAGAAAGCTGTAGTGTGGTATAGTGACCGGAAGCAGAACTGTTGAGCCATGCACCGTTGAAGTCGATGATATCGGCTATTGTCTCACTATCCGAAGATTTATTGCCTTCCCGCAAAAGTTCAGCTGCAAAGGTGGCAATGCAAGGATTGGTACAATCGGAAGGACCGCCTTCAGCTATAATGTCGAGGCGGATGACATCCTGGTCTCCTCCGAAAAGAGTGTGCAGAACCAGTCCGTTGGACAGAGTCACAAGCTCTTCGTCAGGAAGAACGAGTTGCCCGAATGGCCTTACTTCCGGTGCTTTTGTTCTGTCAAGCATTTTCTGATTCTGGGTCCAAAGTTTTCAGATATTCGACAGCAGCTTTGAGATCGTCAGGCGTATCAATTCCTATTGTCGGACGGTCTGTGATAGCTACCCTGATTTTATAACCGTTCTGAATCCATCTGAGTTGTTCGAGAGATTCGGCAATCTCAAGTGACGACTGGGGCAGGGCGGTTATTTTGTCGAGTGTAGAAGCGCGGTAGGCGTAAAGACCGACGTGAGTGTGATATACGGCATGGTTAAGCCATTCCTGCCACGGATAGTTACGCACATATGGAATTATGGCACGCGAGAAGTATATCGCATTGCTGTCATTATCCATTATGACTTTAGGTGTATTCGGGTCGAATAATGCGTCGAAGCCACGTTGCGGGTCAAAGCGTCGGGCGAGTGTCGCAATCTCGACAGAAGAATCTGCGAAGCATGATTTAAGCGCGGCAATTTGTTCTGGGGCTATGAAGGGTTCGTCACCCTGAATGTTTATGATAACATCTGCATCCGACCCAACATTTGCATAAGCCTCACGGCAACGATCTGTTCCGCTGCGATGACTTTCTGAGGTCATGACGGCTTTACCTCCGAATGCGAGGACTGCGTCATAAATGCGTTTGTCATCGGTCGCTACGACTACATCGTCCAGCTCTTTCGATGCCTGACGATAGACACGTTCTATCATCGTGCGGTCGCCAATCATGGCAAGAGGTTTGCCCGGAAATCGGCTTGAAGCATATCGGGCAGGGATAATACCTATGAATTTCATTTTTCTGTTTCGGGTTCTAAGCGGGTCGGTTCTACATATAACTGCGCATTTTCATAGCGCAATATTCTTACATGACTACCGGCATCTATAAACGCCCCTGTCGATACGGCGTCATACACTTCACCGTCAAGAAGTATTTTTCCTGCAGGGCGCATGTCGGTCATTGCCGTTGCCTTATGTCCGACAAATTTTGCAGGACCCATATCGACACCAATGTAGCCTTTCTTTATATCTTGAGTAAGCATCAGTTCGGAATGACGTCGGAAAAATTTCGGTCCGTGGCGTGAGGTCAGCCATGCGACGAGGGCTACAGCTGCTCCTATTCCTATTCCGACGGTTACAATAGGTCTTGCAATTGCTGAAAGAGTAAGACCGTTTGCTGAACTGTCTGTCGGCACTATGGCAGCACCGAGGGCTATCACTACTGCGGCTATTCCGGCAATGCCGCATACGCCAAATCCCGGTATGACAAAGACTTCCAATGCAATAAGCACGATGCCGATAACGAGGGTTATAACTATCCATGCAGGCAATGTGCCGGAAATCAACATCGGAAGGAAATAAAGACATGCCGCCACAAGAGCCACCGCTGCGGCAAATCCGAGTCCCGGAGTATGCATTTCCATATATATTCCACCGATTATCAGCATGACGAGTAAAGCACGTACGCCAGCGTTACTGAGGAAGCCTATTATATCGTCAGTCATCGTAGGCTCAAATGTTTCGGTATCCGGTTCATCTATGTTCAGCCGGCTGAACATTTCGTTGAGCGAAGATACTGTTCCATCGGAAAATCCTGCTTCGACAGCTTCGGATGATGAAAAAGCCGTTACCGAATCAGGATTGACCATCGAAGCGGCGATAGCGGGGTCACGTCTCCACGAAAGAAGTGTATCGCCCGGTGCAATCCATTTACCATGATGTTCGGCTGTGCTGCGCATGATTGAACTCATGTATGCCTGATATTTGTCCGGCATAGGCTGACCCTGACCGTCAACCACTGTGGCAGCTCCTATGCTTGAGCCGGGAGTCATGAAAATGCTGTCGCATGCGAGAGCTATCAAAGCTCCGGCAGACGCGGCGTTATGGTCTATATATGCTACAGTGGGAACCGGCATACGCAACAAAGATGTACGGATTGAATCCGCTGCGTCGAGAGCACCTCCGTATGTGTTCATTCTTATCACGAAGAGTTCGGCATTATCTTCAATTGCCTTATCGCATGCCCTTCGGGTATGTTGCCATGCGCGAGCATCTATTTCGTCTTCCAGAGGAAGAACTATTACTTTTGAGACGGCATAATTGTTTAACGTAGAAGCAATAATAAATACCAATGTGCTCAAAATGGCTTTAACTGACATTTTCATGGTGTTGCAACGGATTTTTTTCGTTTTGAAAAATATGTAGGAAGAAGACAGCAACCTGCGATAAGATAGATGTAGTAGCTTAATATGCGCCATAAGAGAGCAAGAATGAGGGCTATGCTTACGTCTCCTATTAAATCTCCGTAATAATTTGTGAAAAGCCATTCGCTGATTCCACTTCCCCCGGGAGTCGGACTTACCATAAGGACAACCCAGACCACAAATTGTCTGCCGAAAACGAGCAGGCCCGACGCTGCCGGCACAAAACCCCAGAATAAGGCGTTTACGACAAGATAACGCGAGAACCATGACACTACTGTCGCCCCGAATACTTTCAGCCACCATTTCTTTGACGCGTTCTTTACCAGCGAAGACGTTTCGAGCATATTGTCCGTTGTCCGGTCAATCGATTTTTGCCAGCGGCGCAACGGACGCAGAGAGAAAATCTTATGCATCAGCGTTGCTACTGCTTGGGGTCGGGCTATTATTCCTGTAAACAATATGGCTGTCCAGATGACAATTCCCGCATAGACTACCCAGAAGACTACTCTGATACCATCGATTAAAGTTCCGGCGTTAGCCGTGCCGAAGAGAGCGGCATCAGGAATTAGCAATATAAGAATAGGGCAGAAAATTACAAAAAAAAGCTCGTCGAGAAACAGAGTGGTGAGCGTCAGAGTCGTAGCTCTGCCGACATTTATCCCCTCTCTATTCAGATAAAAGACCGCCAGTGCACTTCCACCGACAACCGACGGTGTTATTGCAGAGGTGAATGCACACATCAAATCGACTTTTACCGCGCGACCCCATGAAAGATCGCCTTCTGCGATTGTGTGGAAACGCCACGAAAGACCGAAATCACGTCCTACGACAAATAAAAGGGCGGCTACTATGGCGATTACCGTACGCCACGAGAATGTGAAGTGGGAGAATACAGCAGGATTGAATTCATCATGAAACAACCATATGACCACTCCGAGTCCGATGGCTATCGGGAGCAGCATTTTCCATAATGTTTTCGACAGTTCTCCAGCCATTTCAGTATAATACCTACTTTTTACCGCTGAGAATGTCAAGCATAAGCTCGATTTCCTTGACCGGGTCTTTCGCTTCGATAAGCGGTTTTCCAGTAGCAATTCCCGATACACCGGCAGCCATATAAACCAATGCATCTTCTGGAGTTATGTCTCCTGTCGCAACAATTGGGGTCTCTATGCCTGCATCGCGAACTGTAGAAACAATTTCTGTGATTTCACCTATACGCATGTCAGCGGGTAGAGTGACGTAATCTATATCAGCCGTCCGCAAAGCCATCACGGCTGCCGCGCTTGCCACATCAACCCCGATTACTGCTTCCGGACCGAGTTCTTCTCTGATTTTTGCAGCCGAGCGGTCGGTAATATCCTTTACATGAACGCCATGTAACCCAAGTTCTTTTGCTAACTCTGGGCGGTCTTCTATCATAAGAAAGGCTGCGGCATCTTTACATAGTGCTATTATATCAGGCGCGATTGACTTGATATCTTCGTCGGTCATGTCCGGCAAATGAAGCTGTATCCATCGGCATCCGCCTTCGATAGCCATTTGTATTGTCTCTTCAACCGAATAACGGTCGTTTGTCTGTGCGATAAACTGTAGCATGATAGTGCAAATTTAGTAACATTCTTTTTTATATCAAAAACGTAGCTGCGAATTGGACGTAGACTGATTCAGTATTTATAATCATGAATCCACGGAGCCTCGTCGACCATTCGAGTCCGGGCTACAAAAGAATCTGATAACGGGTCGTCAGCTCCGTTGTAAAGTTCATAATCTGTTCCGGTGAGAGTCATGAGCATATGGACAAGAGCCGCCGACGAAAAGGGTCGGTCTTTAGCTGCAGCTAATTGCTCCATTATCCCAGGATTAGCTTCTCTGTAGGCTTTGTTAGCATATATGATGAACGGAATTTCAACCGAGTGGCTGTCGCGGCCGCGGAGATTATCACCTTCACATACTTTTTCTCCGTGGTCAGAAAGGTAGATAAGTATTGACGGTGAGGGATTGTCAGCTATCTCTCTGAATGTCTCATGCCAGATGGAATCTGTAAAGACAAGCGAATTGGAGTAATCGGCGAGTAATTGGGCTCCGTCATCATTTAACCATGGACGGTTAAGCGGGGCAGAGTAAATATCATTTACTGAATATCTTGCGCGTTCCGGGGGAAAGCGTTTGTGATATATTGTATGTGAACCGAGAAGATGAAGGAAAATCATCCGGTAATCCGCGTCATCTGAAAGTGCTTTTTTGAATGGCGGCAAAAGAACATCGTCGAAAGTTCGTTCGGCAAGTAACGTATCGTCACAGTATTCCATACCAACAAATGACATCACGTCGACTCCTGAGGCGAGTGCTCCGACGGCGTTGCTCCATACTCCCGCCCGTTCCTGATTTGAAAGCCAATAGGTCTTGTAACCTGCGGCTTTGAACAAATCAATGAGTGAAGGGTAGTTATACCAGTCTCCTTCCACGAGGTCATCGGCTTTGAACGATATAATGCGTTCGACATTCGCGCTTGTGAGCAATGATGATGCAATCGCATCGGTGAAAACAATAAGGCTGTCAGCTATAGAGTCCATATATGGTGATGTCTGAAGTGGGAAACCATAAAGGGACAGATTGGGGCGATTGGATGATTCTCCTATGATGACAACTACATTTGCCGCTGCATGTTCAGATTTAACTGACTCAGGGTGGGGCAGAGGCTTTTTATTGTCAATGCGCTGCTGCATCTCTAAATTCCATCTTCGTTGGTCCATGAAGTATTTCGGTATTCGGAGTGACATGGCTATAGACGTCTTAGCGGTATCGAAGCTGAAAAACAGCCATGTGTACATGCCTAATCCGGTAAGACTAAGTGCGCTGGTTATCAGTATAACAACAATCCGAGGCAATTTGCAAAATAACACGCCTGCCAGGATGGCAATAATCACCGCTATCCATGTCCATAATGATGAAAGCAGCAAACCTAAGTGAGAAATGATGTCAGGTATAAATTCCGATGCTTCGGATGGATTTGTCTGTGCGATAAGTGAAATGAGTTTTCTTGACATGCCGAAACCGTAGAAGGCAAATGCGCCGACGTTGGTTATTGCGACAATAATATACAGAACCAGCAGGATAATAAGCAAGATGCTGGCTTTACAATACCTCCAGAGCCAAGCTGCGAAAATTATCAGAAGTGATGCCTTGAAAGCTGAGACAGAAACCGTAAAAACAATTTGCGTGAACTTCGACATCCCGAAGACCGGTGCACCCGGCACATCGATTAAGCAGGCGACTGACAGGATGAAGAGTATAAGATACCAAAGCCTTACATGCGGAAATGATGTCAATATATCAGTGAGTTTTTTCAGCATATAGCACATGCAATAATGTATTCGCAGATACAAAGATAATCATTTTTGATATAAATGTGGCAGTTGTGTGAGCAAAACGGAGTTTGGCTTGTTGAATAGGTATATATGTTTCACTCTTTATAAAATGCTACACTATGTTTAAGAAGATAATTTTCGCGGTTGCAGTGATGCTTGCACCAGTGGTTATGCAGGCGCAGAGACCGGCTTTTTTCGGAATTAGGACGTCGTTTGACGTGACACATCCGGCGGGTTGTAATGATGGTATCAATAACGGTTCAGGTCTGACGGTTATGGGCGTGTATAACATGCCTCTCGGAAAAAACTTATTTATCGAGCCGGGTGTCGGTTTGTTTTATAATACAATGGGGATTAAACCGTTTGAAGACAATAATGCAATCTATGACGGTTCGGTTCGTAATTTCGGTATCAGAATACCGGTGAATATCGGATATCGTGTCGGTCTTTTCGATAACTTCGAACTTGCAGCGTTTACAGGACCATGGTTCAATATCAATTGCAGCACGAAAGCTCATCTTCAGGCAGATACGGATTTACCTATGACGATAACTTCGCCGAGTATGTTTGAATATGGTTGGCACCATTTTGATGCACAGTGGGGCTTCGGAATATCAGCTACTTATGCAGATAAATATTATCTTGCAATCAGTGGCGGCGTCGGCATGTCGGCAATGGCTACCTTTAATAATCATGACGGAAAAGACCGCATGCGTCGCAATACATTAAGCATTACGATTGGATATAACTTCTGATTTACATAAAATTATATTACAAATCCGTGAGAGTAAAGCCCTCACGGATTTTTTTATCACTTCTGACGCTTTAGGTGCAGCATTGCATGAGGCATGCCGACGAATATTGCTCCCCCGACAATATTTCCGATAGTCGCCGGAACAAGATTAGCAATGAGAAATGCACCAATGCTGACGTCTGCGCCTTCCATCATACCGAGAGGTATAAAAAACATATTGGCGATACAGTGCTCATAGCCGAGTACCACGAAAGCCATCACCGGTAGCCAGCATGCGAGCATTTTTTCGGCAAGTCGTCTGCCAGACATTGCAAGCCATACGGCAAGGCATACACACCAGTTGGCTCCTATACCACGAAGAAATACCGTGAGCCAAGACAATGAAACTTTTGTTTCCGCCACTTTGATGATTGCGGAGTGATATGGTTCGCCGGAAGTCAGACCTGAGAGATATACCATAAGCCATGCGAACGCAAGAGCACCGATGAAGTTGCCGAAATAAACGATTGTCCAATTACGCAAGACCGCTCCTAAACCATAGTCACGATTCATGAATGCGGGAATGAGCATTGCGTTGTTGCCCGTGAAAAGCTCCCCGCCGAGTATTACTATGAGGATAAGTCCTATAGGGAACACACAGCCGCTGATTATTTTTTGCAGTGCAACCGGCGAACCGGGAAAGCCGTAGCCGGCAATCAGAGATAATGCTCCTCCGAGAGCGATGTATGCTCCGGCAAGAATGCTAAGTATTATGAGCCGTTGAGTTCGTAGGGAGGTTTTGTTACGTCCGTTGTCAAGTGCGATGTTGATAACGTCGGTCGGATTTTTTACGGGCATGATTGTGATGGAATTATAGTTGTAATTAACGGTTGATTATCTCAAATGTAGCTGTAATCGGATAATGGTCTGACGAGCGGATACTACCGCGGTTCATTTTTACCGGACGCAGGTTCCCGCGATATAATATATGGTCGATACGGAAATAGAATCCCCCGGCATTGTAAGTCACCATAGGACCGAAGCCGACCTCCGGATATACCTCCTTCAGATGCTCGTCGGAAAGCATTCTTAGCGGGTAACTGCCCGGAATATCGTTGAAATCACCGCAAACGATGACGTTCGGACCACCGAATTTTTTTATATAACGGATGAGTTCTTCTGTATCGTTAACCCGTTGCGGTCCCGCCTCGCGTATTTTATTGACGAGATGGTTCTTCATACGTGCAATCTCATCTTCGGAGCCTTGTAACCGTTTAAGTTTGGAGAACATTTCCCTATCGCTGCTCAAGAGGTCGAATGACTGGAGATGAACATTAAAAATAGTTATTGTCTGCCCTTTGATTTCGGTGCGGAAGCATGCCATGTCCGCCGACCCTGCTTCTCCTGAATATTTGAATCCGGTTTGTATCGGTTGGATGGGAAATTTCGAAAAAATTGCTTGTGCATGTCCTCCAACGAAAACATAGGGATATAAACTGTGAAGGGAATCGAGCTGGGCTGGGGTGAGATGAAGATTTTTATCGGAATGCAGTGAGCCGAGTTCCTGAAGGCACACGATATCAGGGTCCTGATTAAGAATATACCCGATAGTAGGATTGACATCTCCCGGATATTCGCCGTCCTGACTTTTTAGTCCGAACACATTATAACTCATAAAAGTGAACGTATCGGCATCTTCAGCAACACGCCGCGGAATATGGGAAGGCGAATATTCGAGTATGGGTGGAAGAGCGATAAGAATCCCAAGAAAACCGAAGATTGCTATTTTCCAACGCACTAAAGCGGTGATGATAAGGCATATCAGGGCTGCAAGCAACCATATCGGAAAAGTCATCGCGAGAGCCGGAGCAGTAGGATGAGTGGTTGGATTGATAGAACCCGCATAGCCAGAGACTATAAGACCTCCGCATACACCGATATTTGCGATTATAAAAATAGCGCTTAAAATCTTATACCAGATTGAGTGGTTGCTTTTTGTAGATTTTATTTCCGCTTTTTTCATTTTCGCATGTTTGATAGTTCGAAGAAACGACGTCTTTCCTTTGCTGAAAGAGTTTCAAAACCGGAACGTCTGATTTTGTCGGCAAGTCGGTCATAATCGGTGGCGTTTGAAGTGTCACGTCGTTTTTTCGACAGAATTATAAGTGCTCCTGCTACTCCTGCCACAACGCCGCCGATATGAGCGAGATTTCCTCCTGCGTTAGGTGTACTCAGTCCGAGGAAGAAAATAACCACAACAAACCCGACAATCCATTTTATTTTCGTTGGACCGAAAAGGGGAAGGTTTATT
Source organism: uncultured Bacteroidales bacterium (assembly GCA_947175535.1). GTDB lineage: Bacteria > Bacteroidota > Bacteroidia > Bacteroidales > Muribaculaceae > CAG-873. The sequence continues at coordinate 36,296 of CAMWNF010000002.1, read as the reverse complement.
TCGAAATCGGGCATCATCACAGCTACAGCTACAGCTATTGATATGACTGCAGCCGATGAACCAATCAGCAGCCACGGTGAAGATATATCGAAAAAGGTTGCCACGGACATATATGTTACCGCACCAGATAACGCTCCTAATATATATAAGGCTATCAGTTGACGGGCGGTTCCGCATATCATAAACAACATTCCGAAACAATATAGCCATAGCATGTTGAATATCAGCTGAAGTAGATTTGCCTGTGAAAATGCATAAGTGAGCGGAGTCCAGGGATGGTTCAGGAGAGCGCAAAAAGATGACTGCAATCCGAGCCATGACAAAATGTTACCTCCTCCCAGACTAACTACGGCAATTATTATGAATACGACTATATTGACGGTAATTAGAATTACCGGAGCACTACGGAATATATGTCGAAAGCTGTATGTCAAATCAGAAGTACCAGCGGTTGTTGAAATCTCCGCGCTTTTTCCAATATAAAATCATGAACACACCGATGAGCATACCTCCGAGGTGAGCCCAGTGGGCGACATTGGATGCCGTTCCGCTTATACCCATAAAAAGTTCAAGTACACCATAGCCTAACACCATCCATTTTGCCTTTATCGGCACAGGAATAAACATCAGATATATAGGTTGATTGGGAAAGAGCATGCCGAACGCGAGGAGTATTCCGTAGATAGCTCCCGATGCTCCTACAACTTGTCCGTTGACAAGTGCATTTAACGCGCCTGCCGACGGGTCAGAATAATTGTATCCGGTCTGAATCAGTTGTAATCCACGATTGACAATCAAATCAAATTCCTGTGGAGTGAAGATGTGATGATATTTGGATACCATTATCGCAAAAACACCTTCCTGAACCAAGGCAGCTCCAAAACCACAGGATATATAATAAAGCAGAAATCGTTTTGAGCCAAGCGCCCTTTCGATGACCGAACCGAACATCCATAAAGCAAACATGTTGAAAAACAGATGTGTAAAGCCTGAATGCAGAAACATATAGGTAAGCAACTGAAAGGGCATGAATGCCTGAGACTCGATGTAGTAGAGTGCAAGTCTGGAGTCAAGTGCTCTGGCAACTCCGGGGAAAAGAGCCATTACAGCCCATATCAATATGTTTATTGCCAGAAGATTCTTGGTTACCGGTGGAATTCGGTTGATTATCGACGAAGGATTCATTATTTATTATACCATTTTAATGGGTAAAAAATCTCGGATGGGTCATTTTGTTTTGAGACTGCAAAGTTACTAATAATATGACAAAAAGTGAGCGCGAAAGGGTAAATTGGACTTATTTTCGCTGAAATTTGCATTTTTTTTGAAAAAAGTGTTGTTTTTTCAGTATAAAACCTTATATTTGTGGCAAAATATTAAAAACAACCTAAAAACTAATTGATTATGAATAAGACAGAACTCGTAAACGCTATTGCAGAAAAAGCGAACCTCACAAAAGTTCAGGCTAAAGCAGCCCTCGATGCAACTATCGCTTCTATCTCTGAAGCTCTCGCTGAAGGTGACAAAGTTGCTCTTATCGGTTTCGGTACATTCGGAGTTACTGAAAAAGGCGCACGCACCGGTATCAATCCCCGTACAAAAGAAACAATCAAAATCGCAGCCCGCAAGGTTGTGAAGTTCAAAGCAGGTGCTGAACTCAACGATAAAGTGAAATAATCATAGTTTCACGCATAATAAAAGCAGCTTCAATCAATTGATTGAAGCTGCTTTTATTATAGAGTTATATGTTTTAATAATTATTTGCTTTACGCTGGAACCAACCTTGATCCATGCCGCAGACCGGGCAACGTTTGGGAGCTGCTTTGGCTGTGATTGTGAAACCACACTTGCGGCACATCCATTCAACGGGTTCTGCTTCTTCAAATTCTGTTCCGCTTTCAAGACGTTCGAGCAGTTTCATGTAACGCTGTTCGTGCATCACTTCTACTTTTGCGATAAGTTTATAGAGGTTGGCGATATGAGGGAAACCTTCTTCCTGAGCTACTTTTGCAAAGTTCTCGTAGAGGTCGCTCCATTCTTCTCGTTCACCTGCGGCAGCTTCTGCAAGATTAGTCTTTGTGTCGCCTACAACACCTGCGGGATAACCGGCTGAAATTGTCACTGTGCCGCCTTCGAGGAGTGCGAAGAACTGACGTGCGTGGCTGAGTTCCTGTTCGGCTGTTTCCATGAAGATAGCTGCAATCTGTTCATAGCCTTCTTCAAGTGCTTTTTCTGCGAAGAGGGTGTAACGCGAACGAGCTTGGCTTTCACCGGCGAATGATGCTAAAAGATTATGTTCTGTACGAGTTCCTTTTATGCTTTTGGTTTCCATAAATTTAATTTTTTATTTGTTGATAATGGTTAACGTTATATAGTTAAAACACCCTGTTTGTTGAAAAGTTCAGGCATCAAAATTTTTTAATTTGTAGATTTCGTGGAAAGATACTATCTTTGCAGTGCAAATCGCGCATGTGGCGTAATTGGTAGCCGCGCTAGACTTAGGATCTAGTGTCTCGCGACGTATGGGTTCGAGTCCCTTCATGCGCACATAAAGTTAAAGGTGCTTACAATCAAACCATTGTAAGCGCTTTTTTTTTACCGATATAAAATAAATGGACGGCGATTATCGCAATCGCCGTCCATCCTGACATGAATCGTTTTTTAACCTAAAAATCTACCTAAATCTTATTTTTGAAACCATATTGCTATTATCTTGTCTTGAGATATTCAAGAGAATTCTTGGCAAGTTTCAGCACATTGTCCTGATAAGGATTGTTTTTCGGGCGTGCGCTCTTGTCGGGCGTACCGTCTTCGTTTTTGAGCGAGAATTCACAACCGCCGTTTCCGATGCAGAGGATAGTGCCTTTGAAGTCAGTGTTACCCTGCTGTGCTTCCCAAACATTGAGCTGGGAAATGAAGTCAATCTGAGAGTCCCATGTGCCGAGAGGATAGATGCCATAAACTTGTGTGAGTGAGTTGTAGCATGCTTCATCCTGGTTACCGAGACCGGTCAGCGCGGCGGGTATGTTGAAGAACAAACAGTTGTGGTCTTCAGTCCAGCCTGCTCCTTTGAAAGATATCATCTTGCAACGGTCGTTGGAAACAACTTCGAGACCGCGATAGATAGGATGGGTTGAGTGATCCTTAGTGAATGCTCCGCCAGGGTTCAGAGACACTGCCATGTTCCAAGTGTCGCCATTGTAGTTACCTTTACCGGCACCGATTGTTCTATCATTACCCTTAATCATATCCATTTCGATACGACCCAGTGTGCCGACAAATACTGTGGCATGACTCCATAAGAGCAGGTTACCTCCAGCGGTGTACCATTCTTTGATTGCCGGAACAGCTGTTTCAACAACATCAGGCATTGTGAATATTTTTGCTTCGTCGGGTTCATCAAGTTCGATATCACGCAACCAGAAGAGGACACGGTAGGGTTCGAGGTCGGTAGCAGAAGCGATGTCACCGAAATAGATATATTTTGCTGTGGGGTATTCTTCGTGGAGCCAGAGCCATGCAGAAGCTTCGTCATCATCGCCGTCTGCTACAAGAGCTTCGGGAGTGGGGTAGATGCTTAGGAAACCGATAGCAGTCTTACCGATTTTGAGTGACGCAGTCGCAGGAAGAGATTTTCCCTGCGCGTTTTCGGCAGTAAGGGTGATGGTCCATTCTTCGCCGAAGGTTACATTGGGGATTGTATAGCTGACAGCGTTCCCTGCGAGAGTTTCGTTGATTGTACGGCTGCCTGAGTTTGCCACAAGATAAACTTTTTCAGCCGAAGGATTAAGTTCCCATTCAACAGAAGCATCATATCCTCCGTCTTTCTCAATCTGAGCCATTGATATGCCCGACATCTTAGATGCACCCGGACGAGTGTAACGTTTGATGACGCCTTTCGACACATTTTTACCGTCAGAAAGTTTGAAAACGTAGGTATATTCAACATTGGTGTCGATGTTGCGGTGGGTATACGATGTTCCCGATACGGTTTCAGCACCTGTGAAAGTAGTACCGTTATAGAGAGTTACCTCCATCTCTGTACCTGGAGTCTGTGTCCAAGACCAGATATAATCGTCGCCGGAGAGCTGACCTGTGATTGAAGCAGGATCGACGGGAGTCAAAATCGGAGCTACAATCTCATAGTCTTTGTCCTGGCACGCTCCGAGAGCGAGCGTGCAGAACATTGACATTGCTATATATTTTAAAGCTTTCATTGTTTTTTGTGGATTAGTTTTTTAAGAATTAATTATAGTTCTTGTTTTGAACGTAGAGACCAGGAACGTAATACATCTGGTTGTAAGGTATGGGATAGAATTCGTTCTTTCCGGCTGTGTAATGAGCGTCCTGATAATATTTGCCGTAGGATGTATCGCCATATTTAGCATTCTTTTCTTTTGCGAAGTAGGCATTGAGAACGGTTGATGCTATACCCCAGCGACGGAGGTCGAAGTAACGGCTGCTTTCCATTGCCATTTCGAGGCGGCGTTCCCAGCGGAGACGTGTACGTGCTTTTTCTTTGCTGTCGAAGTCAGAAGCAGGATATTCGGCTATTTCGCAGAAATCTTTTGCATACTCGATATGCTTTTCAATCGAATTGGCGGCACGGCGACGGATGTCGTTGATAATGTTGCGTGCATCCTCGAGCTGACCGAGTTCGATGAGTGCTTCAGCACGCATAAGCATAACATCTGTATAGCGGAATACATAGTCATTCATCGCGAAAGCCTGCCATGACCCTTCAAATGTTTCGCCGCCGCTGCGCTGAGGAACTTCTTTGAGAGAAGTGTAATAGCCATAAGTTTTGGGCGTACGTGAATTATCGGTTGTCATCATGTATTCAGCCTCATATTTATAGGGGAATGAAGGCATACCGACAGTGTGGAACAAACGCGGGTCCCATTTCTGAGCAGAAGCTACACCATTGACAGGATAGTCATCGGTTTTATCATAATCGTCGAACAGAGGAAGACCGTTTTTAGTCTTGTAGGCGTTGACGAGGTCCTGAGAAGGTTTGTGGAAGTCCCATCCGCAAGACCACATGCCCCAGCAACCGTTGAGAACATTTGACCAGTTGGCGCGACCGAATTGGGTGTTATCTTCGGTGTACTGTGAAGTCTGAACTGCGAACACTGATTCGGAACTGTTTTTGTATTCAGGAAGGAAGATATCACCAAAGTCGGGGAGATAGTCATATTGCGAGTTCATGACAACCTTAGTGTATTCTTCAACTTTTTTCATGTACTCGTTATTGATGAAGTTGACACCGTCGGTTGCTTCATATCCGTCACCCCATGCGATAGTCAGATAGCATTTTGCAAGATATGCAGCTGCTGCGACTTTGTTTGCACGACCTCCGCCGTCTTCGACTTCCATAGGAAGGGCGTTATATGCGAGTTCAAATTCGTTGATAACCTTCTGGAAAAGCTGCTCGTATGTGAACTCATCGTTGCGAGTCTGTTCCTGTGAGCTTGCTTTGAAAACTTCCTCGTCAACCCAAGGAATCTGACGGAACAGAGTCAGGAGTTTGAAGTAATTATGACCGCGAAGGAAATGTACTTCGCCTATGCGCTGTTTGGCCGTAGCTTCACCAAGAGCTGAAACTCCAGATTCTTGCAGAGCTACAAGAGCGCGGTTGCAGCGCGAGATGTTGCAATATAGGCGATACCAGAGCGCGTCAAGTTCGCCCGGAGTTGATGTGAGGCTTGACCAGATTTCCATAGGATGGTAACCGGTGTCGGTCTCACCGCTGCCTCCTTTGAGACAGTCGTCAGATGAAAGGTCGCCATAAGGCCAAAGGTTGAGGGGACAATCAAACCAGCATCCGCCGAGTGAGGCATAAGCTGCATTGACCATTTTCTCAGGTTGAGAGAAAGCCAGATCTCCGTCGACTACGCCTGTTGGAGGCACATCGATAAAGTCGTTACAAGATGCCAGTCCGAGGGCAATGAACGAGAGTATATATAATTTAAGAGATTTCATGATTTGGTAAATAATTAAGTATTAGAAATCAAGTTGTAAACCGAATGAAACTGAAGTCGGGATAGGATATGCCCAACGTGGGTTTTCAGGATCTGTACATGTCAGGCTGCTGCTCTTGATAGTCACGAGATTCTGACCTGAGAGGTAGACGCGAGCTCTTGACATGTGAAGTTTCGAGAGTACTTTGTGAGGCAGGTTGTAGCCGAACTGAAGAGTACGAAGTTTAGCGTATGAACCGTTTTCAACGAAGTAAGAAGATGTGCGTTGTTCTTCGCTGCGGTTGCTTGTCGACAGCATAGGAATTGTTGATGACTGGTTGACCTCGGGAAGCCATCCGTCGAGCACACGTACGCCCTTGTTGCTACCTGCGTCAGTTACAGCCCAGAAGTCGTTCTGGAATTTCTGGTCATTGTAGACATCCTGACCGAGAACGCCTTGCCAGAACATCTGGAAGTCGAAATCTTTATAGGTGAGTTCGACGTTGAGACCGAATGAGAGGTCGGGGACAGGGCTGAAAATCCATGTCTGGTCATCGGGAGTGATACGCCCGTCGCCATTGAGGTCGGCATATCTCATACCGCCGAGGCGGGCGTTATCCTGACCGGATGCGAGAACCTCATCCTGATTCTGGAAGAGTCCGTCGAATACATAGCCTACGATTGAACCGTAAGGTTTCTTTGACTGCACGAGGTTTTCGGTCGGAGTGTGAACGTAAGAACCGGTAGTGGTTTCGGGAAGGTAAGTGACTTTATTGCGGAAGAAGTCAAGATTGAGAGATGCACGGTAGCCGAGACCGCAGGCGAGCTGGTCGCGCCAGCCAACCTGGAATTCCATACCCCAGTTTCGGAGAGAAGGACCGTTGAGCCATGAAGCACCGCCTTCACCCATTGAACCGAGATATGCAGGATTGATAAGCATGTCTTTTACATCCTTGATATAAGCGTCGACTGCACCGGTCAAGCGGTTGCCGAACATGCCGAAGTCCACACCGACATTATACTGGATTGTAGTTTCCCATTTAAGGTTGGGGTTGGCTGTCTGTTCTGCAAAATAACCTGAGGGGAAGATACCGCTCTGTTGCAGAAGAAGGTCGTATGCTGTTGAGGATATACGGTCATTACCGTAGTCTGCTTTATAGAGTGCGTAGCGTGCTGTATTGGAAATAGCCTGGTTACCGGTTTTTCCCCATGAGAGACGGAGTTTCAGGTCATCGAGCCATTTTTTCTTGATATTTTCTGAAATGCGGTAGCCGAGAGTTGCAGCGGGGAATGTACCGTAACGGTTATTGCTGCCGAAGCGTGAAGAACCGTCGTGACGGATTGTGAACGATGCAAGGAGAAGATTTCTCCAGCTATAGTCAATCTTACCGAAGAATGATACGAGAGCGTAAGCTGATTTGTTACCAGAAGCGCGTTCAACGCCTGACGATGCGTCAGGATACATATAATCGGGAGTTTCGATATCGTAGTTCTGGTTGTAGGCTGCGAAGTCGATGCGGCTCTGACGGAACATTTCCATACCGGCGAGGATAGTGAAATCATGTTCATCCTTAATGTTGAACTGATAGTTGGCAGTGTTAGACCATGTCCACTTCGAGTCGTTTGCCTGAGAAAGAGTTGTGGAGTTGGTATCATTGTTGACGATGTCGCTGTGGAATGTATAATTATATGAGTGGATAAAGGCGGCGTCATAGTCAAGACCGAAGTTTGAACGGAGCAAAAGACCTGTTACAGGTTTGATGTCGATGTATGCGTTGCCGAACAGACGCCAGACGTTGAGTGCATTGTCGCGGTTGAACGCAAGTTCGCGCAAGGGGTTCTGACGGTCCGACATACTTCCTACAGGACCGGCATAGGTGATACCGTCTTTTTCGAATACGGGTACTGACGAAGGCATCTTGAGCGCATTTTCAAGCGGCTGGCAATCGACCTGGTCTGTGTAAGTAAGGGTGAAATTTTCACCGACGCTGACAACTTTCGAAATATTGAACGAAGAGTTGATACGTGCTGAAATATTTTCAAAATTAGTGTATTTGAGGATACCTTCATTCTTTTTGTAACCGAGAGAGAAAAGAACCGAGCTCTTTTCAGTAGCTGTCGATACCGAAGCATCATAGCTCTGTGAGAAACCTGTGCGAGAGATTGCATCGAGCCAGTCGGTGTTTGACATCAGCATTGTCTGTTTTCTGTTGATGTAGCCGTCGTACTCACCATTTACGGTGTAATGATTGTATTGACCGGTGCGATAATCATAAGCAGAAATGGGATAACCGGTGGCAGCATTAAGGTTTAAGCCGTAGCTTGACGCGTAGCCTACAGGGTCGATGCCGTCGTTGAGGGCAGCCTGCGCCATTGCTGTGGCATATCCGGGAGTGTCGAGAAGTTTCATTTTCGACTGTCCTGAATAGAACTGAGCTGTCAGAGTGGCAGTGAAGCTTACGTTGACTTTTTTATCCTGGTTTTCTTTACCTTTTTTGGTCGTGATGATAATCACACCGTTGGCAGCGCGTGAACCGTAGATAGATGCCGATGCGGCGTCTTTCAATACCTGCATGCTCTCGATGTCATTCATGTTAAGAGAATTGAGAGTCGCAGTTGTCGGTACACCGTCGATTACGAAAAGAGGGTCTTGCGAAGCATGGAATGAACCGATACCACGGATGCGGACAGAACCTGTACCGCTCGGCGAACCGTTGGCACTCACTGTCATGCCCGGCACTTTACCCTGAAGGGCACGCATCGGGTCTGTATCAGCCGATGTTTCGAAGTTTTTGGCTGAGACAACGGAAATCGAACCGGTAAGGTCGGCTTTTTTCATTGTCTGATAACCTACGACCACAACTTCGTCGAGTACTTCAGAGTCCTCTTCGAGGTAAATCGTCATCTCAGGCTGGGCTGAAACGGTGACGGGTTTGTAGCCGATGTAAGAAATACTGAGGATTGAACCTTCTGGGACGGAAATTGTGAAATTACCGTCAATGTCGGTTGCGACTCCTGTTGCTGTTCCTAACTCTGAAACGACACTTGCACCAATCAGCGGCTCGTCGTCGTTTTTGGAGAGAACTGTTCCGTGCACAGTGATGTTCTGCGCATGAAGCCCTATCGCTGCTGTGAGCAGTAGAAAGGCGATGAGAATTGTTCTTTTCATGATTATAGTGTTTTGGTTGTCATTCATGCCGCAAAATTATATAGCGGTTGAAAGACAATAGTATTAGATATGTTGCGGCGTGTATCAAAAATCGTCGTTCGAACGATTTTTGATACTATTCGCAACATTTTTAGGAATTATTCTGTCCGTTCAGGCGGTCTCTGATTTCGGTAGGGGTTTCGCCGTATCGGTCTTTGTAGCATTTCCCGAAATATGCCGGAGTAGAGAAGCCTACTTCATAGGAGATTTCCGCTACTGACTTTTCGGTGGTGGTGATGAGGTGTCGCGCCTTCGCAAGTCGGATATTGCGGAGTAATTCTACCGGAGAATAGTTGGTAAGTGCTTTGATTTTACGGTAGAACTGTGTACGTCCTAATCCGAGTTTTCCCGCCAGACTGTCAACGCTCAGTTCGGGGTCCGACATATTTTCCTCAACAAGACGGCTGAAGCGTGCATAGAATTCACTGTCGAGGGGACCAATACCATCAGCTTGACGCACTGCCGCTGCTTTTTCGGTCTCGGCCTTTATCGCTTTGCCTTGACCTGAGGAGTGCCATACTGATTTGACTCTGCGTCGGTTGTCAATAAGTGAACGGCAGCGCGCAAGCAGCACATCGCGGTTAAAAGGTTTAGACATATAACCGTCAGCTCCGCATTCATATCCTTGTACACGTTGCTCATCCATCGAACATGCCGTCAGCATAAGCACCGGAATATGGCAGGTCGATTGCTCGGCTTTAAGTTCGCGGCAGCATTCAAGTCCGTCCATGATGGGCATCATGACATCGCAGATAATAAGGTCAGGCACATATTTAGCCGCCATTTTCAGACCTTGTCGACCGTCTTCTGCGGGAATTGCCTCATAATCATCCTTTAGGATAGTCGCTATCATTGCCCGGATGTCGGCGTTGTCGTCAATGACAAGCACGCAAGTTTTGTCAACATCATCAGGAGATATGGTCGGAGTCACTTCTCCCAGTTCGAGGTTCACATCTTCTGCAGTTATTTTAGAACCGGTGCTTACGACATCACCTTCAATGTGTTTCACTGGGAGTTTAACCGTGAATGTCGAGCCTTTACCCGGTTCGCTGATAGCGGTAAGAGAACCCGAGTGGAGTTCTATAAATGATTTTGCAAGAGCAAGTCCTATGCCTGAACCATTGGGATGAATCTTGTCGACCTGGAAAAAACGTTCGAAAATATGTGACAAATCTTCTGCGCTGATACCTTTACCGGTATCTGTGACAGATATTTCAATCATATCACCGGTGCGGGCGGCTGTGACCGAGATACTTCCGTTAGGACGAGTATATTTGAAGGCATTCGAAATCAGATTGAACATAACACGCTCGATTTTGTCGACATCAACTGCTGCGGTTAGATTTGCGTCATCTGCTATCGACGTCGTGAATTTTATGTCGCGTGTCCTTGCTATAATTTTGAACGAGTCGCACCATTCGCGCAACATACTCGCCAAATCTACTTCACTTAGCGAAAGGTCAAGTTTGCCGTTCTCATATTTTCTGAAATCAAGAATCTGATTAATGAGCCTCATAAGGACTTTGACATTTTTCTTGGCAAGACGTGCCATCGCGTTTTGATCAGGCGTAAGGTTTTGAGCTTCTGTAAGTTGTTCAATAGGACCTGAAATGAGTGTCAGAGGCGTGCGGAGATCGTGCGACACATTAGTGAAGAACATCAGTTTTGACTGCGTGACTTCGCGCAGTTGCTCATTGAGAGCTATCACTCTGTCGCGCTGTTCCTCAAGTTCTTTGTTTTGCGCTGCAAGTTTTTCCTGACTTTGTCGGCGTTGCCAGTATGCGCGAAGTAAAGCAAACGCCAGACCGAAGAGAATGAGAGTAAATGCTATGGCGGCGTATAACAGCATTGTCTGAGCTGAATGTTTATGCCAATATTCGTCGACCTGAGATTTCAGTGTGACGATTTTGGCCGTTTCTTCTTTCATCTCATCGTTCTGACGTAATAGAATTGCAGCGTTTGACAAATCGACAGGGACATTTGCGTCAAGATATGTGAAGCGCTCATATGGCTCACCTTTTAGAATCGCCATGGCTTTACGTATAAGACCATAACCGTCGGTGGGATAGAGGAATGACACATCGATTACGGAATCGGCTACAGCTCGTATACCAATCTCCGGTGCGGCATCAATGCCTATTATTTTAATATTGTCGAGACCGTGATTATGGGCTGTCTCTGCTGCCGCGATAGCCATTCGGTCGTTGTGGGCATATATTATATTAATGTGTGGATATTTGTTTAGCAATGAATCGACTGCGACCGCCGCATCCGGTCCATTCCAGTTGCCGTAAGCTGATGACACTATCTCCATGTCGTTGTGGCAGGACACAATTTCAGCAAAGCCTTCAGCTCTTTCTTCCGCAGGTGTTGAACCTGCTAATCCTCGGATTTCAAGGATGTTTATTTTGTCGCCATTTTCAACAAGATTACGTGCGATTTCAGCGGCGGACCTTCCGATTTCGCGGTTGTCTGCTCCTTGAAATGCTGTGAACTGGTCTCCGTGTACGCTTCGGTCGAAAAGCAGTACGGGAATACCGGAGTTGTAAACTTCGGCGATTATCGGCGTGAGCGCGTCCGCTTCATTAGGCGCGGCAATAATTATATCAAATTTATTGTCTGCGAAATATTTTATGTCGGCGATTTGCTTTTCATTGCTGTCATCTGCAGAGCGGATTTCCACGACTGCATCATCGTGAAACATCATCTCGCGAAGAATTTCATCATTCATCTTCGCACGCCAGTCATCATCGCTGCATTGCGACACGCCGATACGGTAGGTCGGTTTTTCTTTACACCCGCTCAGACCGGTTGAAACGACAAAGAAGGTTAAGGTCAGGAATAGTTTTATTCTTGGTCTTAGATTCATATTAAGGTAACGCTTTTTCTTTTGAGATACAAAAATAATGTTTTTATGTGAAAGATGTTGTGTAATGTATTAAAAATTAATCGGTACAACAAATTTTATAGACCATGAAACATATCTTATATATGATTTACGCTTATTTAATGTAGTTTTGCGTTATCAAAATCGTATACTCAAATCTTCAGACATGAAATACTTCAAGAAACTTTCGGCAATTCTGTTTGCCTGTTTAATCGGACTTCCATCCATGAAAGCAAACGATGGTATAGAGATAAATCATCTCGGCACAAACAATACTCTTGTCAGAGTCACCGGCAATGCCCGTTATCTTCTTCTTCCTATAGAGGAAAAGGTCGATGATGCCCGCATTAATGTTTTACTCAATGGAAAAATTGACAAGACAATCAACGCCCGCCTTGCGCGTAATAAAGTTGACTATTACGTTCCGTTAGATTTGACGCCTTATAATGGTAACCCTATATTACTTGACGTTGCAACTTCGCAGGATCGGACAACCGTTCGGGAGGCAAGTGAGGATGCATGCTGGCGTAAAATACAACTCAGTGATACATTCGACACCACCAATCGTGAAAAATACCGTCCCCTCTATCACCATACACCCCTCTACGGCTGGATGAATGATCCCAACGGCATGTTCTATAAAGATGGTGTCTGGCATTTATATTTTCAGCATAACCCTTACGGTTCTAAATGGCAGAACCTTTCATGGGGACATTCTACCTCTACAGACTTGATTAATTGGACTCCTGAACCCGAAGCTCTTGAACCTAACGGCTTGGGTATGGTTTTCTCAGGTAGTTGTGTCGTTGATAAAGACGGTACTGCAGGGTTCGGAAAGGACGCAATCATAGGTCTATATACATCAGCTGATGCTACTCAGCAACAGAGCCTTGTGTGGAGCGACGACAATGGTGAGACACTTCACTTTTATTCCGGAAGTCCGGTCGTAACGCTCGATTCAGAAGCCCGTGACCCCAATATGTTCTGGCATGCTCCGACTCAGCAATGGGTCATGCTTCTGGCTCATGCACTCGACCATGAAATGCTGATTTTCACTTCTCCCGACCTTAAAAACTGGACTCTTCAGAGTGCGTTCGGCAAGGGACTTGGTGCACAGGATGGAGTATGGGAATGTCCCGATTTGTTTGAGTTACCGGTAGAAGGTACAGATGAAAAGAAATGGGTACTTATTTGTAATCTAAATCCCGGCGGAGTGTTCGGCGGTAGTGCCACTCAATATTTTGTCGGCGATTTTGACGGGAAGAAATTTACAGTCGATACTCTTGCAGACGGTACTGTCCCCGTCAAATGGATGGATCATGGCAAAGACCATTATGCTACAGTAAGTTTCAGCGATGCCCCTGACAACCGTCGCACTGTTATCGGCTGGATGAGCAACTGGCAGTATGCGGCAGAAGTTCCGACCATGCAGTTCCGCAGTGCAAATACTCTTCCACGCGATCTCACGCTTACTAAAGGCAACGACGGTGAATACTGGCTCAAAACAGTTCCCTCGCCCGAAACTATTAACCTTCGCGGTAAAAGAGTGCTTTCAGTTAAATCTCAGAATATCGGCGCGTCAGGTAAAAAATACAATTTACCCACTGAAAACGACGGAGTGTGCGAAATCCTTCTCACTCTTGATGCCCGCAACGCAGCTCAAATGACGCTGTCGCTGTCAAACGCCCGTGGAGAGCATGTTGATATGGCGTTTGATCCTGCTTCGCAGACATTCACATTCGACCGCACCGAGAGCGGTGTGACTGACTTCAGTCAGGATTTCCCTGCTGTAGTTTGGGCTCCTACTTTGCGCGACTCATCCGTGCAGCAGCTCCGCATTTTCATCGATCGTTCGAGCATTGAGATATTTGACGGTGAAGGTTCATTCGTCATGACAAATCTCGTGTTTCCGACCGATCCCTATAACACTCTTACCGTGCGTTCGCAAGGCGGTAACGGTCAGGTGAAAGATCTTGAAATATTTACGATTAACCTTAAAAAATAATTGAAAAATGGATAATTCTTCAGCTTCAGTGGCTCGTAAAAGCACTCTGTTGCAGTTCGTCCCTGTAATGCTGTGCTTCTTTGCGATGGGTTTTGTTGACCTTGTCGGCACAGCTTCAAATTATGTTCAGAAAGATCTCGGTCTTACAGACTCGCAGGCAAATCTTTTCCCTTCGCTCGTATTCTTCTGGTTTTTGATTTTCTCCGTGCCGACAGGCATGTTGATGAACCGCATCGGTCGTAAAAAGACTGTTCTAATAAGTCTTGTAGTGACTGCGGCATCGCTTGTAATTCCGATGTTCGGCGAAGGTTACTATGTCATGCTAATAGCGTTCTCGCTTCTCGGCATCGGTAACGCCCTTATGCAGACCTCTCTAAATCCTCTCGTCAGCAACCTCATCGCACCTGACCATCTTGCATCGACATTGACATTCGGTCAGTTCGTGAAGGCTATCGCTTCGTTCCTCGCTCCGATACTTGCAGCGTGGGGTGCTACTTCAGCTGCCGTTACCTTCGGTCTCGGATGGCGCGTACTCTTCCCGATATATGCTCTTGTCAGCGTTCTGTCGATTTCGATGCTTGCGGCTACACCTATTCAGGAAGAACGTCCTGACCGTGCGTCGGGTTTCGGCGAATGTATCAAGCTGCTCGGCCGCCCCTTCGTACTTCTATGCTTCATCGGCATCATGTGCCATGTCGGCATTGATGTCGGTACTAACACGACAGCACCCAAAATCATCATGGAGCGTTTGTCTTTACCTCTTGAGGAAGCCGGGTTCGCTACAAGTCTTTACTTTATTTTCCGTACTGCCGGTTGTTTGCTCGGAGCATTTATCCTTCGCAAGGCATCAGCTCGCTCGTTCTTCGCAGTCAGCGTGTTTATGATGCTTGCAGCAATGATACTACTGTTTGTCTCAAATTCAATCCACATGATTTATATCGGCATCGCACTGATTGGATTCGGCAACTCTAATATCTTCTCTATCATCTTCGCACAGGCTCTCAACTATTCGCCAGACGAAAAGAACGAAGTGTCAGGCCTTATGATTATGGGCTTGTTCGGCGGCACTATATTCCCGCTCGCGATGGGTTTTGCCAGCGACCTCTCAGGCGGTCAGTTCGGTGCGGTAGCTGTTATGACCGTAGGCGTAGTCTATCTTCTCGCCTATACACTCAAAATTAAAAAAGCATAATAAATTAACCTCGAATCTAAAATAAATATTAGACAATGAAAGATATAGTAGTAGGAATGGGCGAGGCCCTCTGGGACGTTCTTCCCGAAGGTAAAAAAATCGGTGGCGCTCCTGCCAATTTCGCTTATCATGTTTCGCAGTTCGGCCTGCCCAGCTGTGTAGTCAGTGCCGTAGGTGATGACGCACTTGGTCACGAAATTATTGAGAACTTCACTTCAAAGGGTCTCAACCATCACATTGCAACCGTACCTTATCCGACGGGAACAGTTCAGGTCGAGATCGATCAGGCAGGCATACCTCAGTATGATATTAAGGAAAACGTCGCTTGGGACAATATCCCTTACACCGCTCACCTCGAACAGATAGCCGAACGCACAAAAGCCGTTTGCTTCGGTTCGCTTGCCCAACGTAACATTGTGTCTCGTAATACAATCAACCGTTTCCTCGACGCAATGCCTCAGACCGACGACACACTCGTAGTGTTTGATGTCAATCTTCGTCAGGGATTTTATAACAAAGAAATCCTCTGTGACTCGATGGAGCGTTGCAACATCCTCAAGATTAACGATGAAGAACTCGTGACCGTCAGCCGTATGTTCGGTTATCCCGGTATCGATTTACAGGATAAATGCTGGATTCTTCTTGGAAAATATAATCTCAAGATGCTTATCTTGACTTGCGGTATAAACGGCAGCTACGTTTTCACCCCCGGCAGTGTATCTTTCCAACCGACACCCAAAGTTGAGGTTGCCGACACCGTTGGAGCCGGCGACTCATTCACCGCAGCATTTATAGCAAGCATTCTCAAAGGCAAAACCGTTGCAGAAGCTCATAATCTCGCAGTGCAGACATCAGCATATGTCTGCACCAAAAAAGGCGCGATGCCAATTCTTCCCGAAGAACTGACAAACGCCTGATAAAAACAATCCTCCCACATAACCAAATCCCAATCCCCGCCTCGCCAAAAAGCGAGCGGGGATTTTCCATAAAGAGTAGGGTAAGCCCCCCACCAAAGAGTAGGGTCGCGAGCTCTCGCGACCGCCAAAAACTAAGCCTCAGAGCCCTCAGAGTCCTAACCCTCGTCCGACAAATCCGACCTCGTCCGACAAATCCGACCTCGTCCGACAAGTCCGACCATGTCTGACAAATCTGACCCTCTCCAACAAGTCCGCCTCGCCAATCTCAGCCCCTTTCTCTCCGCGTCCTCCGCGCCTCTGCGCGAGCACCCCAAAAATAATTCCTCAAAAATTTGGTTTATAATATAAACTGCTTTATCTTTGCGTCGAAATTGATAACGGAGCGGCATCGCGCGAGTTTGCTCCTTTTCTTTTCTAAAAGTAGTTTATATTATAAACCAATTAATTTTCAAGTTATGATTGAAAAACAAATGACCGAAAAAGAAAGTCTCGAAATCATCACAAAGATGATTGAGCGTACAAAAGAGCGCTATTCCTTAGGCGACGGTAACATACTTTTAATGTGGGGTTATCTTACTGTAGCCGTCTCTTTATTGGTATGGGGTCTCTTGTGGCTGACTCACAATAACGCATGCAACTGGTGTTGGTTTCTGATACCGCTCGTCGGAGGTATAGCCACTCCGCTGATGGCTAAAAACAAACACAAATCAGGCGTAGTTAGTTATTCAGACCGCATAATTTCCCGATTATGGACTACTGTCGGCCTGAGTTTCCTGCTTCTCACCGTCTTCTGTCTATTTTTTACCTATGTGTTGCGCGTCGACTGTTGGATTGCTATGTTGATCTACTGCCTGATTGTTACGCCGGCAGCAGAAATGGTCAATGGTATAGTGCTAAAGGAGATGAGTATGCAGTGGGGTGGGGCGATAGCTCTTGTAATAGGACTTTTTACACTGTGTTGCGTCACCGGTGGGATTCCTCTTGGAGCATCATGGTTTATGCCTCTGTTTATCCTCGCCTTTATAGTGATGATGATTATTCCCGGTCATATTATTAACATTAAAGCATCTAACAACGCATGAGAGAACTCAATCCTTTGTTGCACTCTCAGTTGCGTCTGGCAGTCATGTCAGTTCTTATGAATGTTGAGGAGGCAGATTTTGTTTTTCTCAAAGAAAAAACCGAATCTACAGCTGGAAATCTCAGTGTTCAGCTCGATAAACTCTCCGCTGCCGATTACATTACGGTAGAGAAAGGTTTTGTAGGTAAAAAGACACGCACAGTCTGTCGCATCACCCCTCGCGGTCGCAAAGCCTTTGAAGACTATGTAGACGCTCTCCGCGATTATATCGGCTGACCGGCAGTAGAACTTTCATTAGGGCGAGGTCGCTTTCGACTTCGCCCTGAAGCGGGTAATAGCGTGTCATAATTCTTGAATAAATAATATAAACTCTTACTGACTGTAAATCGTTATCTTATTAGAATGAGAAAATGGGTATTTACAACGAAACCCTCCCATTTCAAAATGAGTGAGGCGCTTGTGCCTGGCGAGACTCTCGACTGGCCGACTTTCGGACGTTTCAAGTTTGAAGTCGGTGATCTTGTGTTTTTCTATGCGTCGAGTCCGGTTCTCCAGATGATAGGAAAACTTGAGATTGAAGCACTTGATTTGGATTTCAGTGAAGTCGACCCGAGAAATGACCTGCGTAAATGGCAAAAGACTTCTTCAAGAATTCCTTGGATGCGTCTTCGCGTACTGCAGAGTGCGCCCGTGCCATTCAAACCACTCCAGCGAGGCAGTCTATACTATCACACTGAGTTCAAACCGTCGCCTTATCCAAAACTGCTCCATGAAAACGAAACCGATTATGTTATGCGTGCTTTCGACGAAGCAATGACATATTCGGCTGATATGGTTCGATATGAAGGAGGTATTGACCCGGTTGCTGCACTGCGCGTGACGAGAGGCGAAATCCTCAAAGCTACCGCTGAAAATCTGAAAGGCGGTCATATTTCAGCTGTGAATTTTGATCGCGCCACCCATAAAGTAACGGCATCCGTGCAAAATGGAGACAATACTGAAGTTACATTTACTTTCACTGATGTCAAGCGGGTCAACTGGACTTTTGAATCTGCCGATGACAAAATCTCCGGTATGCGATTAACTCTCGAAGACACATATCTGCTAACACGCTTCGACGGCTCAGATTTCGAAATCCTCTCCTCCGATCTCCAAATAGACTGAGCTTCCATTTACCCAATTAGTAGGGATGCTCCGTGGAGCATCCGCCGAGACAGGATTGGTCCTCCGATGAGTCCAATTTGACCAATTAAAATAAAAAAGCCCGCGATTGCGGGCTTTTTTGGAGGTTCCTAGCAGAATCGAACTGCTGTAAACGGTTTTGCAGACCGGTGCCTAACCACTCGGCCAAGGAACCATTTGGTGGTGATTGCGAGTGCAAATTTAGAATCTTTTTTTCAATTACGCAAATTTATTTTCAAGACATGCCCTAAATACCTTACCAATACTTACTTGCCTTTCTCTCATTTATCTGTTGGATTAGGCAGACGAAGCGGCTCCATGTGGATGTTGATGATTGAATTTTCTCCGAAACGTTTTTTTATTGCATTTTCTGCTTCCGTAGCCAGTTCATGAGCGGTAGCTAATGATAGATGACCGTCCATTTTTGCATGTAAATCTACTGCTATATCGTTGCCTATTCTTCGCGTACGCAGGTTATGGACATAACCGATACCCGGAACACCTTTGACCAGTGATAATATCTCTTGTTCCTCATCCTCGGGTAATGATGCCTCAAGAAGCTCGGCTATGGCGGGTTTCATTATATCATAACCGCTTTTGATGATAAACAGGCTGACCACAATGGCTGCTATCGGATCGAGTATTCGCCATTTCGCACCGAGAAACATCGCGCCAGAGATGCCTATTAATGTGCCTATTGATGAAATAGCGTCGCTTCTGTGATGCCATGCGTTGGCAATAACAGCCTGGGAATTAAACTTCTGTCCGACCTTTACCGTATATCTGTAGAGCCATTCCTTTGAGACAATCGATACGACTGCTATAGACAGTGCGAGCATAGTCGGTTCCGGCAGGAGATTGCCTTTGATACTGTGAATTACAAGCTTTATTCCGTTAATCATCAGCCCTATACCAGCCAAAACAAGAATAAATCCTATAATCATTGTGGCGAACGTCTCAAATTTGCCGTGGCCGTAGTCATGGCTTTTGTCTCGAGGTTTTCCGGCGATTTTGACGAAAACCAGCACTATTATATCCGTCACAAAGTCGCTGAGCGAATGAACAGCATCGGCAACCATTGCCGAACTTCGTCCGACAAAACCGGCGATGAATTTCAGCACTATCAATACGGCATTTACTGCCGTGCCGATAAGCGTTACCTTATATAATTCTTTTTCGCGTGCGTCCATACCTTACAAACTAACGTGCAAGCGAAAGGTTCATCGAAATGCCGTAAGACGTATTTGTCGTCGGGAATGCGCTGTTCGTCACAATGGGTGTATTGACCTGATGATCGAAGTATGCAGAGAGTGTCACACGTCGGCTTAGAATGTATTTCGCTGTGAAGTTGATGTTTACGGTCTTTGTTCCGCTCGTCGCTTGTGTGTAGTTGCTTTCGATGCGTCGGATAAGGGCTTGATTGTTCTGTATCGATACGTTCGCTTCAAGGTCAAGGTCGTTACTTACACCCTTCTGAGAGCCTTTCATTTTCAGAACCGTATTGAAATTGACAAATTTATATCCTGCGCCGAATGTCATGCCGCGTGTCGATGCTTCGACTATCTGACCCGCTGACGAGTTTAGAGTAAGTGTTCGTTTATCGCGATATTCGGCTGAAAATTTCACATTATTCTGCATTGTGGCGTTCACGCCTATGAGCGGAGCGAAACTTTCGTTTATCGCTACAGATGAAATATTATAGGGAGATGAAGGTATCGGCTGACCGGTCAATGCGTCAAGTGCGAAACCGAGATTGCTTCCGTCTGCCGCAATCCAGTTGAGATAAGATGAATACGAACCTACGCTATAAGTGCATTGATATGCATGATTGAGAGTGAAGGTCTTGAAAATCTTACGCATATTGCCGAGATTGATAAGACCGTCGTAAGTGATACGCCAGTTCGGTAGAACAGTTGCGAATGACGGGAAGGGGTCGAGAGTGACCGTCGACGGACTACTGCCGCTGTAGGCGGCGACGAACGCGGGGATAAGAACATCGCTTGATGTCTCGCTGATACCGCCGATTTCAGGGTCGAATGGCATCCCTGCCTGAGATGTACCTGCGATAAATCCGGCGTCGGGGTAGGTGAGTCCGGCATATTGAGCTTCGACTCTGGCGCGCACTGTCGGAATATAGTTGAGGAAGTTGGTGAATGCTTCAGACTGGTAGCCCTTGTCGGCTTTGGAAGATTTAAGAGCACTTGCAAACGCGCAGTGCGTCTTTGTATAAGAACCGGAAAGTGATGTCGGCATTCCTTCATACATGAATTGAACCTGACGGGTGCGATTGTCGGTTCGATTGAATGTCAGTTGTATCTTGAAACCTTTGAATATCTCAAAATTGGTTTCTATGTTCAATTCGTTGGTGTGCGACCACATTGCAGGTGAAGTCTGTCCGTCATTTGTAATAAGCCATCCGCGAGACATAGCTTTGTCGATATATGACTCGCCGGAGAATCCGAAGGCGAAATCGAGACCCGGCGACATAGGACCGTATGACTGACTTTGTCCGAAAATATTACCGATATCAGGTCTGAAAAGCGGAAGCGACATGCTATGGGTATTTCGGTAGCGCAACGATACATTGCGCGGCGACATGATTACTCTCAGCGCATATTCACCTATATTCTGTATCGCAGGTTTCTTCTCTTCAAGGATTTCGGTAACGGTGAATTTGAGATTTTTATCTCCATGCGTGAGTATCTCTATGCTGTTCTGGTCAATCACACGCATTTTGACCGGCGTCGGTTTCCCGTCAGTATCAGTTGCCGACAATTTGACCTTTTTATTACGCAGATTGTGCGTTATGACGAGGTTTGAATCGGGTAGGAGTGCGTAGCTACGCTCGAATTTTTTTGGCTTAGGTTTGTTTTTTGTTGTCGTCTGCCGGCGATTGTTGTTGAAACGCTTGTTGACTTCTTTAAGAATAGGCACCTTATTGTAGATATTCTCGAAGTTAAGGCGTCCGTCTGCCGTCCATGCTCCCTGATTAGCGATGCTGTTGCCGACACTGATGCCGTCGATGGTCGCACCACGGTCCCAGCGGTATGTTGCGTTGTAGCTGACCGAACCGGTAAGGAAATCGAGGAACGGTATCTTGCTGAACGGTGCGCGGTACTGCGCTGTGAATGTCTGATTGTAAGCCCACGGCGTACCCATCGACAATATACTTTGCCACACGGTGTCTTTCCATTCCCTATATTTGTCGGGGAACAGTTTTCGGTTGACTGCACCTACAGTTTCCTCTATACGAGCCGACGTATTGGAGTTGAATGTGACAGATAAAGTCTTGGTGATATTCCAGTTTAGAGATAACTGGCGGTCCCATAAGAAGTTTTTGCTTACCGATACAGGCAGCTGGAACATCATGTCAGTTTCCGAACGCGTCTGCTGTTCGTAATAGTAGCGCGAGATATTTGTCATGAATGATATTGTGGTCGGCAACCAGTTCAGTTCCCACTCTTTCAAGAATTTGGCATTCTTGGATTTTGATTTTAGACCTTTGAACGGTTTGAATGCCTTGAAATAAGGTGAGTAGC
Organism: uncultured Bacteroidales bacterium; assembly: GCA_947175535.1. Lineage (GTDB taxonomy): Bacteria > Bacteroidota > Bacteroidia > Bacteroidales > Muribaculaceae > CAG-873. The sequence continues at coordinate 14,325 of CAMWNF010000002.1, read as the reverse complement.
TGTATTGGAGCGAGCCGCGATAGTCATTAGTGTTCTCATATTCAGTCGTGGGGTCCATTTTTGACTGTTTGTTGAACGAGAAATTTATCGAGAAGTTAGCCGGGTCCCATGGCATTGGATTCTTACTTTTGACATCGAATTTCAGCCCTGAAAGTGAGAAATTCTCGACAGTGGCACGGTCTACGGCATAATTGGATATTGAGTCGCGTTCATGCTTGGTCTCGCATTCATCAAGTGCATCTTTGAGCAATACGTCCTGATCGAGCGGATTGTATTTAGGAGATGTTTTTTCTTTCGAAATAGAATAATAGACAGGCGCGCGAAGTTTAACTTTTTCCGGCAATAGTCTGCCGACATCACCCTGAACGGCAAAATTATATTGTTCGTAATCGTCGAGACGACGTTCGTTCAGAGATTGGTCCACGCTACCGAAACCCGAGGTCTCGATATGCGCACCGAAGTTGAGTGTGGCTATATCAGAAACATTGAGTGTTGCGTTGGCTTTGGCAGCCCAACCGCCTTCTTCGTTGAAATCAGTTACTTTTAACTCATTGACCCATACGGTTCCAGCCTTTGTGGATGTCGAGTTGTTGCGTACGCCGATAAGCACGACTCTCACGTCGCTCAACGACGGATTACCGATAACTGCCATGCGGTTACGTTCATTGTCAGGGTCTCTTCCTGTAAAAAGTGTGGCGAAGCCAACTCCGCTTTCTTCGTTACGTTTGGCTGCATTGCGTTGTTTCTTCAAGTCAACAAGGCTCTGTAAGTTGAAATTAAGATAGTTGCTTTGCGGCCACACGGCTTCGCGTTCGGAATTTTCATATGTGTTATATTTTCCGGGAGGTGTGAGCGTGAGGGGCACCTCATATTCGTAATAGTTGCTCTTGACGTCAGAACCGAGTCTGACAAACAGTGACATCTCGCCGGACCGAAGATTGGTGTAATTATCGATAAGAGCTTCTGCGTGAACCCACATTTGCAGACGTTTGTAATTGCGGAGGTCAAGCATCGTGTTACGGTATACGCCACGAGCGTCGCCTGCATTAAGGTCTGTAACTTTCAACGACATCGACTGTTCGTTGAGCTGCACAATCTGACTCTGTCCGGGATCGGTGATTCGTGTAACACCCGGAGGCAGAACGTAATTGACGGGTTCACGTTCGGCGTTTTCCTCGATATTTACGACCGACACGTCGAGCTGACCTTCTGCAGGAGCTTCACCGCGGGAATTAAGGTTAAAATCATAGCCACGCCATTCGCCGCGGACGAGTTCGAGGGTCGCGAAACGCAGGTGTGTAACAGCCTTGAAGCCAGTCATGAACATCCTTATGAAGCGAATGGTTGAAAAGTCATTGATTGAACCGACCTTACGTTCGAAATCAGCCAAAGGTATCTTGAACTGATACCATTCGACCTCCGGGTCTTTGCCATCGACCGTGGGAACAATCGAGACCTGTTTGTCTGTAATATAATTCTTACCCACGACAAGGTCTTCCGGTCGGATAGAAATCTTATACTGGAAATAGCGTTCGTACTCGTTAAGCGTGTTATCTTGATTTATGTCTTCGACATCAGGTGTGCTCTTGGATGACTGATAGAGCGGGTCCGACGCGTCTTCCGGTGAAAGCGAGTTACCCTCGACTCCGTTATATCGCTTATAGCGCGCCAACACTCCGAGGCGCTCCTCGTCGTAGTCATATCCGCGATAAAAGTGATAGTTGTCACCTGCCGGGTCGTTGAACGGCGAGAACTTATCGCCCTGCATTTCCGCTATTGTCATCGGCGAAAGTTTGGCGCGCAGACGGTCGAGATAATCGCGATATGACGGGAATATGAATTCATCATCGTTAGGAAGACCGTCAAGACCGACGTCCTGCACCGGACGCGAACCCGACGCGTTGTCAAAAGAATAAGTAAGCGAGTTCTGTCGCGATACCCGTCCCCAGTTGGTTTCGGTCAGGAACTGGTCGTTACCGTCGTAAGGGATGCCGTTTTCATAGCTCTTCAGTCCGTCTTTTAGGATATCTTCCGAGATTTCTCCGAGATTTATGTAGAAATCGCCGCCTTCGTAATTCGGATTTTCAGGGTCGAGGAATGGATTCATCATCCAGAACTGGATATATTCGATGTTACTCTGCTCGAAGTTGGTGTTGTCGAGACGTCGCATGATACCACCCCAGCGTTTTTCCGGATTAAGCAGGTTGCCACGTTCGTCGATGTTTTCGGCGTCGAGGTTGTAGGGACCGCGCTCGGTCGGATAGAACGAGAGATTGAGTGTCTGAATGAGGGGTGACTCGCCGTAGTTGAGCTGACGACCTGGGAATATTTCGCGTGACGTGACCTCACGGACATAAGGATTAGAAAGCTGCGCGAGGTCACTTTTCAGATATCCCGGAGCGAGCGACGAGTTTTTCTGGGTGAACATGCGGTCGATATAGTACCAGTTGAGCAATGCGCGGTTTTTACCGTAGTCCACGTTGTCGCTGAGAGCGGCTTCGGGGAAGAGTGCGTCAGATCCCGGTTCGTATGGTGTGGACGATAGGAACCATGAGTATGGCGAGCGCAAGTCAATGCCTGTCTGAGTCGACTCGAAGTCATCGACATAGCTCGAACCGCGGTTTGAACCCGATTTCTGTGCATGTGGCAACAGTCGCGCATACTCAGCCGTAAGGCTGAGGTGTGAAGGTTGCACTGCGTTGACAGTAGGGATTTTATTGACAAGATTTGTCAGCCACATGAAATCGTTGTTATAACTTAGGTTGAAGCCGAACATGGAGTTATTCACGACCTCGTCGCCTATATTCACCTTTTCAGTAAGCGCTTTTTCAGAGAAGTGGAGCAGGGTTGCGCCGATATTGAAGTGTTTGTTGAACTGATATTGCAGGTCAAGACCGAGCAATGTCTTCCGTTGCGTGGAGAACATCGACTGATTTTCGAGTGTGACACTGATGCTTTGCCCGGAGTCTATGATTGACTGATTTGTGATGGTGACTATACCCATTGCATAATCGACCGTATAATCCGAGTTCTCGATAAGCTGTACACCACCTGCCATCACTATGACCGATCCGCGTGGCACATTCATAGCGTTAAGCCTGATTTGCGAACCAGACGACGCCTGATATTCACCCGTGAGGACGAATTTATTTTTATTTGCTATCTGTCTTGCGACTACCAGAGTCGAGTCGTAAAGTTCTTGATAGACATATTGCTCGGCGAGAGCCGGATTGTTGATTTTTGCCGCAAGGTGACGACCGAAAGGTTCAGTAACAGGGAAGATGATTTTACCTGACTGCGAGATAACGGTATAACCTTCGATGAAATCGAAAAATCCGTCGGGGTTCGACTGTTCGTTGTTATCTATGCGGTCGAGACCCATTACCTGAAGCAGAGACTGATTGTTAAGACCCGGAACAGGGAGATAGTTGATTTCTGTGCCTGTGGTGTCACTCAGATATTTCACCTGCATCTTGAAATTGCTCTTCTGTATCTGGTTGCCGCCCACCGAATAGATGTTTTTCATCATCAGTTTCCATGCCGGAAGCTGAGGTGTGGAAGTGGTGCCTTTAAGCATTTTGAGGTAAAGAGACTGATCGGTGGCGGTTATGTCACTCGAGAATTCGCCGACCTGATAGACCTTACCGCCATAAGTATATTCATAGGCGACGGCAAGCACCTCGTCGGAGTTAAGCGCGCTTTTTATGGAGATATAGCCTAAAGTCTTGTTGAGAGTGTATTCGTTAGAGTTCAACAGTCTTGCGCTCTCGACTTTTTCGTAGTCGCGTCCGCCTTCGATGCCGAATGCCGAGAGCGGCTCGAGAGCCTGGGTGACCATATTGATGTTTCGGGCATTTGGATAGCTGCTTTTTATCGTTTCGAGGAGGTTGTTGGACCCGTTCGACGGATTTGCCTGCGCGTTGTTGACTATCCAGTGGTTAGACGCAAGATTAGTACTTTCTCCGAGGTCCATGAACGCCACGAAGTTGCGCGATTGAGCGAAGTTACTGTTTTTATTAGTCACCCACACTTCTATGCGTGTGATATTCACTCCAGAAGATACATAAGGCAGTTTCGACGCGAAACGGTCATAGTTTTCGCGGAAAAATTGTCCAAGGAAAAAGTGACGGTTCTGGTCATATTGGTCTGCTGTAATCGAGAATTTTGTTGTCTGAACACCGCCACGAGTGCTGACTGATTTTGATTCCGAATTCTGCTGAGATACAAGTGCGGTTGCAGTCAGTTTGCCGAACTGGAGTTTTGATTTTATACCGAACAGAGCCGTGCTTCCGCGTATCAGAGATGAACCCGTAGTCAGCGACACATTACCCGCTTCTATGCTTTTCACGATATCATCCTCTTTGCCTTCGTAGGCGAGTTTGAGGTTCTTGGAGTCGAAATCGAAGGTCGCGTCAGTGTTGTATGTCATGTTGAACTTCATGCGGTCACCGACCGAAGCGTTGACGGTTGCCTGTACTTTCTGGTCAAAGTCGAAATAAGTTTTGCGGCGCGCAGACAGCGGTAGGGCAGGATTGTCGGTCTTGTTGCTCTTGATGCCCATCGCCACCTGCACCGAACCCTGCGTTTTCAGTTGTACACCGCCGGGACCGAAAATTTTCTCAAGCGGTCCGAGCGCGAAGTTCATATCGAGGATGTTGAACGGTTGTTTTTCCTTTTCAGTCACCTGGGCGAGATTGCGCTGCTGAAAATATTTCTGCATCGACTTGTGGAACTGCCAGTTGTTGTACTGCGTCGGAGTGAGCATGAACGGTGTCGCTATGTCATACTCGCCCACGCGCGTGCGCACGATATAATTCCCCGATTCCGGGTCATAATCCGCGGTCGTTACGATGTTTGAAGGTGTGGTGAGGTCATAGCCGAGTTCATCAGACATGAGGTCTTCATAGCTCTGCGGCACCGTCAATGACGCACCCATAGGCAGCATTATTGAATCCGCTTCCTGCACTAACGACGGATAAGATGCCGGAGCCGGTGGCGACATGCGTTTGTCCTGCTGCTGTCCGGGCGCCATAAAAGGCACAAGTGCGACAAACAATGCCGTTGCCGCTGGCAGCAGTTTTCTCAGTAAAAGTCTATGTCGGCGCTGTGCGTTAACTTTTTCCATCGTTGACCTTGGTCAGCCGTTTGTCGGTGACAGCTGACACGGTCGCCGGCAATCACATCAGCGGCAAAGCCTTGCGGATTGCTGCTTCGACCTTTAGGGTCGGCTCGGCATCGAAAAGCTTCTTGAGAACCTTGCGGCTCTGCGCTGCGGCGAAACCGAGCATCGTCAGGGCGGCAAGTGCCTCGTCGAAAGCCTCTGAAGTGGCAGGCGATTGTATGATTAACGTAGCGTCGGGGGCTTTTATTTTATCACGAAGGTCAACTATTATACGTTCTGCTGTTTTCGCGCCCACGCCTTTCACACTTTTCAGCCTTTTCACGTCTGAAGAAGCTATCACTGCCGACAATTCATCAGCCGACAGTGCCGATAGAATCATCCGTGCAGTCGATGCTCCGACACCCGAAACTCCGATAAGAAGTCTGAACAACTCACGTTCGCTTTCCTCAAGAAAACCGTAGAGCGTCCAGGCATCCTCTCTGATAGCTTCATGGACGAGCAGAGTAGCCTCCGGCATATTTTCAAGTTTCGAGAAAGTTGGCAGACTGATTTGCAGCATATAAGCCACTCCGCCCGAAGTCTCGATTACGGCTGCGGCAGGATTAAGTGAGGCAACGCGCCCCTTAACATATTCTATCATAAAAATTCAGCGGTTTATTATTGCAAAGATAATGGAAATAATTAAGAATCGAGGACTAATCGTCCGACTTATCCGACACGGTCCGACAAGTCAGACAGGAAAAAATACAACAACGGCGGGTCCGGAGTGGACTCGCCGTTGAGAGAGGTTGTTATAAGGATTGATTAATTGTATCCTTCATTCTGGGTCAGGTTCTTAGCGCGGGCGCGTTCCTGAGCGGGAATAGGCCAGAGCTGGAAGCGTTCTTCCCAGCGACGGTTCAAGTCGCGTACGCCGAGTTTTTCTTTGTAAGCGTCGTAGCATGGGATATCGTTTTCATCTTGTTCACCGGCTTTGAATACAGGGATGTCAGTAGGTGCGAGACCGAGAGATACGCCTGATTCAATATGTCCATTTTCATCTGCAGGAAGTGCCCAAGCGATACCTGCTTCATACTGATACTGGATTTTCGGGTGTTTGTATGAAGGATACATGTTTTCGATTGCACCGGTTTTCCAACGCCGCATGTCGAAGAGATGGAGTCCTTCCATCATAAGTTCAACCTTGCGTTCGCGACGAACGAGCTGACGCATCTTGGTCTGATTACCCTTGCGGTCGGCAGAAACTTCCGGCATGCCGGCACGACGGCGAACAGTGTTGATTGCAGTATAAACAGATTCGTCGAGCTGACCGAGTTCGATTTTTGCTTCAGCATATCCGAGAAGAATTTCAGCATAACGCATTACTACTACATCAATATCCTGCTCAGCGATAGGCATTGATATGTCAAGCGCATATTTTGCGTTGAGCGTACCGGCACCTGCGTTACAGAAACTTGCCCATGATGCACTTACAACACCAACGAAATCTTGGTTGGGAACTTCGGTCCATTGACCGGTGTTTTGGCTGAAATATTGAGTTTTAGGCTTGTAGCAGCTGATGACCTGAGTAGTGATGTCAGCACCAACATTCACAATCATCTGATCGCCCTCCATTACAACGTTGTAAGCGAAGCGCGGGTCGCGGTTCTTTGACGGATGAGCGTTGTCATAGAGCGGAGATTCGTCGATACGTAGACCGTCGATACATTCATAGGTGTCACAGAACATCAAGCTTGAGTGACGGCTGGTCTGCCCCTGAATACGTGAAGTTTGACCATAACCGAGAGTGTGACCTTTTTTCGGTTTTGCGGTAAGACTGTATGGGAGTTCATAGAAAATTTCGTTGAAAACGTCGGCTTTTGCCTGACCAGGTTTGGTGAAAAGATCGCCATAGTTGTCAGCAAGGCTGTAACCGCTTTCGTCGATAACTTTTTTAGCCGCAGCTGCTGCAGCTTCGTAGTAAGTTGTACCTTTACCTCCTATATTGAGACCACCACCGGCGAGACCGATACGGTTGATGATACCATAAGCAAAACCTCTGCTCATACGACCTGACTCTGTGCGTTGCCAAGGTATGTAAGGTGCCATTTCATTGAGGTCAGCGATAAGGAAATCAAAGATGGTTTCGCGTGAAGTACGGTATGCTGAGTCATATTCATCCTGAGAAACTGGAGCTGTGAAGAACGGCACGTCTCCATAGAGACCGGTCAGAATGTAGTAATAATATGCGCGTAAAGCGTGAACTTCGGCAAGATACTGCATTGACTTTGCCGAGAATCCGTCTTTATAGTCCTCAGCACCATTAATGATTTCGTTAGCACGGGCAATGCCTATGTAGCACTGCTGCCAGAAATATTGAACAGTAGCGTTGTCTGGGTTAAGTGTACCGCCGGCACCGATGGTAGTATTCTCGTTACGTTCGAGAAGCATCGGAGTAAGGTGGTCGAAGATTACAACACCTGGAACCATATAGAAACCGCTGACGGCATCCATATACATTGAGTTGTAGACACCCATAAGACCGTCATATAAAGCCTGTTCTGAACGGAAGAAGCCTGTGCTGACGTAAGATCCGTTGGTGTCTGCGCGATCAAGGAAGTCGCTGCAAGATGCTGTCATCAGACCGAGAACGGCGAGGGCAGCTAAATATATTTTATTCTTTTTCATGATTGTTACTTAATTAGAAGCGTAAGTCAATTCCGAATGTGTAAACTCTCATCAGAGGATAGTATGATGCGGGACTTGCTTCGGGGTCATAACCGGGATATGCGTTCTGGATAGTGAAGAGGTTTTGACCGCTGACATAGAAGCGGAGATGAGATATACCGCTGCCGCTGAGGATATTCTTAGGCAGAGAGTAACCTACGACAAGGTTTTTCAGACGGCAGTATGCGCCGCTCTTAATCCAGAATGATGAGCAGATATTGTTGGGGTTAGATCCGGCAACGTCTTCCTTAATAAGGAGAGGATATTTTGCATTGCGGTTATCCTCGCTCCATGTGTCGAACTGGCTTTCCATAATCGTACGACCAACCATAAGTGGACGAACATTGTAGCCTGTAGCATAGATATCGCGTTTGCCTACGCCCTGGAAGAAGGCTGTGAAGTCGAAGTTGTTCCAGTTGGCGGTGAGGTTAAGAGAGAAAAGGTAACGCTGCTGTGGGTCGCCGATAATCTTGCGGTCGTGATCATCGATAACGCCGTCGGGTTTACCTTCGGGACCACTGATATCTTTATACTTGATATAACCAGGACGGTAGTTTTTCTTGTCACCGTTGTAGACGGGATAGTTATCGATTTCTTCCTGACTCTGGAAGTAGCCGTCAGCGACGAAGCCATACCAAGACCATATGGGGCTGCCGACTGTAGTGAGCGTACCGCCTGAGGGATCTTTGTATTCGTTGCCGTATAGTTCTGTTATCTTATTCTTCACGTCAGAGATCATTGCTGTTGCGCTGAAGTTGACGCGATTGAACTTATCGTGATAAGTAATGGCGAGATCCCAACCGTTGTTACGCATAGATCCTGCGTTACTCCAAGGAGAAGAAAGACCTACGTAGAAGGGTGCGGGGAATCTCTGAAGCATAGAATCGATATTACGAACGTAATAATCAAAAGTTGCGTCAATGCGACCGCCGAGCAGCGCGAAGTCGAGACCTACGTTGAACTGTTTCGATTTTTCCCAAGAGATATCGCGGTTAGAGAGCTCAGACGCTCCGATACCTGAATACCATACACCACCGGGCCAGTAGTTGATGCCTGAAGCAAGAACGGCTGCGTAGGGGTAGTTACCACCGATATTCTGGTTTCCGAGTGTACCGTAAGAGAGACGGAGTTTCAGGTTGTTGACATACTCACGGGCTGATTCGAAGAAGTTTTCCTGAGAGATACGCCATGCTGCTGAAACAGAGGGGAAGAAACCCCAGCGGTTTTCTTTAGTAAAGCGAGAAGAACCGTCGTAACGACCTGTAACTTCCAACATATATTTTTCGTTGTAAATATAGTTGAGACGTCCGATATATGAAACCATAGCAAGTTCGTTACGACCGCCGTAACCACTGATTGTTCCGTTACCATGCGACATCTGTTCGTATCCGTCATAAGGGAAACCGGAACGGCTGAGCCCCATCTGGCTATATTTTGATTCTTCAGTCTGGAAGCCTACGAAAGCTTTGAAGTAGTGTGCTTTATTCCAAGTCTTTTCGAAAGATGCCTGAATGTTGAACTGATTGAACATAGACCGTTCCCATCCTTCAGAACGTGATTTGCCTGTAGCGGGATATGAGCGCACAGGTTGTCCCATTGAATAGGTTTCATAAGTCTGAGTGAAGCTGGCAGATTTGTTTTCGTAACGACGAGAAGAATAGCTTGCAAGGATTTCAAGACCTTCTACGGGGTTAGCTATAAGTGAACCCTTGACAAACGCATCAGTTCCGTCGGTGTGAGTTTTACCACCGGCTTCTGCCATAGCTACAGGGTTGATACCAGACTGACCGTCGTTCCAAGTGCCGTCGGCGTTTATAGCACCGTAAATCGGTGAGAAGGTGAGAGCATAACCGATAAGAGCGGTTGAGCCGTAGGCGGGTTCTTCACGGTTGGTGCGACGAACGGAAAGATTGACGTTAGCGCGCAACCATTTTGTAATTGTAGCATCAGTGTTAGAGCGGATTGTCCAACGGTTGTAGTTGTTGTTGGCGACGATACCGTCTTCGTAGCTGTAAGAACCGTTGAGGTACTGACGGATTGTTTTGTTACCACCGGTGATAGAGATTGCATGGTTGGTGGTGAGCATAGAGCTCTTCATAATCATGTCACGCCAGTTTGTATCGAAACGAGCCATATTGTCAACTCCTTCGTTTTCGTAAGTAGCGATAAGTTCTGTAAAGGTCGGCTGGTTGCCGATGTTGACGTTGGCTTTGTCCATCTGCTGCATGTATTCGATAGCATTCGCAGGGCGTGGAAGTTCGGTCGGAGTGCGGAAACCTACCCATCCGTTGTAAGAAACCTGAGCACGACTTTCTTCGCCGCGTTTGGTTGTCACGAGGATAACGCCGTTAGATGCCTTAGAACCGTAGATTGAAGCAGAAGCTGCGTCCTTGAGGACAGAAATTGATTCGATGGCGTTCATGTCGATAGCGTTCATATCGTTTTCAACACCGTCGACAAGGACAAGGGGTGAACCGTTAGAGTTCATAGATCCGACACCGCGGATCTGAATACCGGCTGATGTGCCGGGTGCACCTGAAGTCTGGGTAACGTTCATACCCGATACGAGACCTTGAAGTGCGAGAGAAGCAGAGGTGACGCTGCGCTGGGTAAGCTCTTTGCTTGTTACTTGCTGAACAGCACCGGTAAGATTGACTTTTTTCTGAGTACCGTAACCGACAACGATTACTTCGTTGAGGTTCTCAGCTGTTGGTTCAAGGAAGATTTTACCCCCCCTACTTTCTAACTGATTGATTGTTAATGAATAAGAAATGTAGCCGACGTAAGAAATTTCAATAGTCTGGTCGCCGCGTAGGCTGCCGAGATTGAATTTACCATCAATGTCGGTCGGCACACTGATATCTGTGCCTTTCACTCTTACGGATGCACCGATAATCGGTTCGCCGTTTTCGTCAAGCACAGTACCGATGACTCTCATCGTACCGGCTTCGTTTCTCACTTGCTGAGCCTCGGTCGGCGTCGGAGCCGCATAAGCGTTCCATGCGCCTGTTCCAAGCATCAACCCCATTGCCAAGCATAACTTAGGCAGTGAGTTAGATAAAACAGTTTTTTTCATTAGATTGATTTTTATTAAATAGTTTACCACGTAGGTAAGTAAATAGTGTAGTTGCGATTTAAGATTACGATGCTAAAGTAATATATTTTTTTGAATATTATTTATATTTTAGTAAAAATTTTATAAAAAATTAGTGAAAACGAAGTGTAAGTTTGTAACACGTATCAGAATCGAAAGTGAGATTCCCCTCCACATGAAAACGCATTGCAACCGAAGGCAATTCCCCCGGTTGCAACGCGATTAGTATTCAGATATTATTCACAAACAATTTCCGAGCCGGCGGAGTGGGCGGTGATTTCGGGGGCGAGCTGGCTTTGGACGGTTGCGATTCCCGATGTGAACGAGCCGGCGACGGATGCTGTCATGTCGACGGTTATCTGATAGGTTCCTTTAGGGAGGTAATCGATAAACAGATTCGTATCTGTATTGCGGTTTTCGCGATAGAAACCTGCTCCGCCGTTCCAGACCCAACCGGGCAACTGGTCGACCGGTTCGAAAGCTGCCGTACGCTCGTCAATTACTGTCACATACTCAAGGTCTCGTTTGACCTTGATGGTAAGAAGCACTCTCACCTGTTCGCCGAGTCGGACGTTATCGACATATTGCCAGCGTCCGTCGCGCAGGGCGGTAATGCGTTTCTCAATTGACAGATCATTGCATGACGAGGCTTTGATGTCTTTGGAAGTCGCATTAAAGCGCGACATAACTGCTCCGTAGGCGGGAACGTCGGCATGTCCGCGCAAAATCGAGAGTTCGGCTCCTGAGGCATCGGAGGGCAGGGCGGTGACGAAATTGCCCGTAGCGAGTTCGGCTTTTTCTATAGCCAATGGTTTGCCGCCGACGCTTATATCCGTTTGGGCTGACGTATCAGAGAGCCATGCCGACCCTGTAGCCACAAAGGCTGCAATCAAGCGAGTTGGATCGACGCTGCCGAGCTGTTCGGTCGTCTGTTGACGCAGCACGAGCCACTGACGCATTCCGTCGATTATTTTTGAGTCGGGCGACAACTTTGCGAAGGCATAAAGCAGGTCAGCGTAGTCGTTGACATTGGTAACTGATGGGAAAGACGTGCCCTGAACGCGCGACGGTACGGCGAATTCGCTAAGCGAAGCCATCACTGTTTTTGCCACGGCGGAGTGACCGTTTGCGGCGAGGATCAGTGCCTCGATAGATTTCTCCCATGTCGGTGATGACTTCCAGCCGGTGATATATGATTGCACTGTCGCGACGATAATCTGCTTGCCTCGCAAACCTATTTTTGCGTCAGGGAAAAGTGTGGCGATGAACGTGAACGAACCGTCGGTCTTTGCCTTTGTCGGGATTTGAGATTCGCAATATGAAATTGCGGCAGCAATCATGTTTTTAAGTTCTTTATCGGCAGGGAGATATCCGATAGAGTTCAGACGACCGAGGTCCTGAAGGACTGCGTTTGTCGCCCACACCGACGATTTTTCGCCCCAGCTGCCCCAAGACCAACCGCCGTCGGCTTTATGGAATTTTTTCAAGGCGTCGATTGACGAACGGACTGTCGCATCGACAGCTTTGCGGTCGAAAAGCAGGGCGAGACGCGCCATGCGTTCTGTGTCGGATGCTGCAGCCTGTACCCAGGGAGTGGCGTTGAGCAGGGCTGCTTTCAGTTCTTCGTTTTTGGCGAGACGCGATGTGAGAGCTTCGGAATCGGGATTTTCACTCCAAGCCTTGAGCACCTCTTCGAGCGCTGGATATGAGCGGAGCAGACCTGCAGCAGTGGCAGCAGCGAAAAGTTGACGCGCGGCAGCCGTCGAAGTGACGGTCTTATTTGCCGCCAGACCGGGCAGTTCCTTGATTATGTTCCAAGCCGGATTAGCTGTATATTCGAGTGTTGCCTGCATGTTCTTTCCTCGCGGAAGCGTGGTTGAGTAGTCAGCTTCGCCAGGATTGAGGTAGAAAGGTTCGCTTTCTATCACTGCAGAAGAGGAAGCTATGAGAGGAATGAAATTCTGTTCGCCGTCGGTGAAACGACCGAGTGTCGAGCGCACGCGATAGCCTATAGCGGCTGCATTGTCAGGCGCTTCGACGTCGATTGCGACGATTGCCGAAGCCGCCGAGGCGATATTGTCGACGCTCGTTGCGGTTGAGATTACTTCGCCTGAAGCTATATCGAAGATTTCGATTACGCTTGTCACTGCGGCTGTCGAATCGCTGTTGTTAAAGACTGTGGCGAGCAAGCGGGCGCAGTCGCCGACACGGAGGAAGCGAGGCAGGTTGGGTTGAACCATAACGGGTTTGGCAGACACAAATTCGCGTATCATAGTCGCTGCGCGGAGGTCTTTGGTCCATGCGAAAGCATTGAACGACCAAGTCGAGTTCGCGTCAGGCACCGTGAAGCTGATTTCAGCCTCGCCTTCGTCGTTGAAAGTCAGTTCCGGCATCCAGAAAGCTTGCAACACTTCTCCGGAGCGGTATTGGAAGTTCTCATTGCGTTCAGGCTCGACAGCGACATCGCTATCTTCCTCAGCTTCTTCCTCTACACTGGCATTAAAGTCCGCCGCTGCTTCCGTCACCGAAACACTGCCAACCATAGCCGCTTTTTTTGTTGAGGCATAGCCGACGGTCACGACTTCATCCAAAGCGAGGTCTTCTGCCTTATCTACCCCGATTCCTGCTACCGTACCTCTGACCATAATATTGTGATAGCTAAAGAGATTGCGTAGATCGATAGAAGGGTTGAATGTAGGTTCAAGCAATGCCTTAGTTTTCAGGTATTTGATCTGTCGTGATAAAACAGTTTGAACCGAATAATTATTTGCATAGGAGATGCGCATATTCGGCATCGGTATATATGTGTCAAATTCGGATGACATACGATATCGCTCTATGTCGTTGAGTGCTGAGTTGAACATCGTTGCGATGAGACCTCCCGCTATGGGATTTTTGTCTGCGTCGGTCAGGCGAAGCGTCCAGCGTTCGGTCGCGCCGGATGAAAGACGGTCGCGCATCGACGAACCAACCAAGTTCAGTTCCCGTTTGTCAGGGCGTGCAACACGGATAGTTTGACGTGTAAAATTACCGTTGCGGACGGTAATGAGCCAGATTTCGGCATAATTGATATTTTTATCAAGCGCGATTTTAATCTTATGGAAGCCCTTGCTGAATTTTTTATTTTCGAAGGTAAGAGCAGACTTATCGTCGCACGTTACCTTATATATATATGTATCGTCAAAGGGGAAGCCGACAATCAATTCGCCATGTCCGCTGTCATCGGTAAGACATTTGTCTGACGGCAGGAAAATCGGAGAACTGTTGGGCATCGTGTTTTTGTCGATGCTATAAAGTTTAAGAGTCGCGATTTCATCCGCTCCGTCGGCAAGAGTAGTGTCGACTGGTTCGTATGATAGTTCATATTCTCCGGATGGCACATTCGACAGGTCGATGGTTTGGC
>CAMWNF010000001.1 GCA_947175535.1 uncultured Bacteroidales bacterium | reverse complement strand
GCTATATATTATATATATGTACGCGCGCGCGAGGAGGTCAGGTTTCGATTTGTCAGGGTTTAAGGTTAATTTGGTGAAAAATTGTTGTTTCTTGTAGCTTAATAATCAAAGAAAAATGCCGTTTTTAGTGAAAAAACATTGACTTTTGTTTAGGGATTTAAGATTTTTTATTATCTTTGCGAAACTATTTGCATTCTTCCGACGGGAGAATGTGATGCTAAATGTAGAACTATCAACTGTTTTAATTAATTTTATGTCTAATTGTTATTAAGTATGAAAAAGCTGTTTCTATTACTTCTGACAATATTCGCAATCGGCATGTGTGCGTCGGCACAGACGCGTACTGTCCGCGGTATTGTCCTGGACGTGGACCACGATGAACCGTTGCCCGGCGTCTCGGTTTTAGCAAGCAATGGTGCCGGTACGGTAACCGATATCGACGGTGTGTTCTCTATCGTCGTTCCGGCAAAAACAACAAAGCTCAACTTCTCTTACATCGGCTACAAGTCGGTCGACGCTACAATTCCCGCCAACGGCGAAATGATTGTCAAAATGACATCGGCTACTACCGAACTTGATGAAGTTGTCGCTACCGCCTATGGTACACCTAAGAAAGCAGGCGCAATCGTCGGTTCTGTATCTGTAGTCGGCTCAGCCGTTCTCGAAAACGTTCCGACTCCTAACTTCGTCGATGCTCTCCAGGGTCAGGTTGCAGGTCTTTCAATCCTCTCTAACTCCGGTGACCCCTCCTCGACAAGCAATACAATCAATATCCGCGGTATCAACTCGCTCAACGGCGGTAATGCCCCTCTTTATATCCTTGACGGCGCACCTGTCAATTCTTCAGTCTTCACAACCCTTAACCCTGCAGACATCGAAAGCGTTGCAGTCCTCAAGGATGCAGCTTCACTTTCTATCTACGGTTCGCGCGCTGCCAACGGTGTTATCGTGATTACCTCAAAGAGAGGTAAAGCGCAGAAACCCAAATTCACTCTGCGTGCAACTGTAGGTTGGTCTAATATGGTTCAGGACCAGATTGACATGATGGACTCCAAACAGTATATCAAATACCGTGACCTTATCGGACAGCCTGTCACCCAAGGCATCAAAGACCTTGTTGATAATTATGGCATCAGCACCAACTGGTCTGACGAAATGTTCAGCAACGCTCCCACATATTCTATCGAAGGCGCAGTTCAGGGTGGTAACGAAACCACAAACTACTATCTTTCTTTCAACCATATGGACCAGGACGGTATCGTAGTTAAGTCAGGTATGCGCCGCGAGACTATCCGCGCCAGCATAGAGACTAAGGTTACCAATTGGTTCAAGGTTGGTTTCCAGGGCAACTTCGGTTATACCAAGTATGAAAGCAATAACCAGATTAACGGCGCAGGCGGTGGCGGTGTATATGCATCGAGCCCTGTCGTTTTCGCGCGTAAGGCAATGCCCTACGACTCGCCCAGATACTATTCATTCAATGACAAGGGTGATATCGTTTACGGCGATAAAGCTGAATATCTCCATTACTCCAATATGGTCACTCCTGCATTCTATGCCAACAGATGGATGGCAGGAAACCGCAACCGTGTAACCTTCAACGGCGTGTTCTACGAACAGTTCAACCCCATCAAAGGTCTTACAATCCGTGCTCAGCAGGCTCTCGACGCTATCGAAAACCGCACCGGTATTGTCTACAATCCCATTGAGATGCCGTTCGTTACTCCGATGGGCGACTCCTACTATGACGAACAGCTGGAAACAGGTCAGAACACCCAGCGTTTCGAACGTTACTATCAGTTCACTTACACAAATACCGCTGAATACAAGCATACATTCAACGATGTTCACAATATGAGCGTCCTCCTCGGTGAAGAAACCATCATTCTGAAGGATGATACCTTCGGCGTGACTACCAAAGGTCAGTCAGATATCCGTCAGATGCTTCTCCAGCAGGGTACAAATGTAGCTATTAGCGATGTTTCGCAGAGCATCACCGAACGTGTGTCGAACTCAATCATCGCCAATGCTACCTATGACTTCGACAACCGCTACTTCCTCGACGTCACATATCGTCGCGACGGTAGCTCGAAGTTCGCTCCCGGTCACCGCTGGGCAAGCTTCTACTCTGTAGGTGCGATGTGGAACGCTAAGAACGAACTCTTCCTCGAACCCGCAACATGGCTCGATGACCTTCGTCTCCGTGTCAGCTATGGTACAACAGGTAACACCTCCGGTATCGGTGACTACGGTTACTTCGGTCTCGTAGGCTCATACGGTACTCCTTATGACGGTAACCCCGCAATCGGCGTGTCTCAGGCTCCCAACTATGACCTCACATGGGAAACTGTAGCTTCGACCGACGTCGGTGTATCGTTCGGTATCTTCAAACACCTCAAAGGTGAAATCGACTTCTACCACAAGAAGACTACCGACATGCTCATGGATATTCCGTACTCTTACACCACGGGTTTCGGAAGCGGCGCAGGTAACATCGCTTCTATGACCAACACCGGTGTCGATGTCGACCTCAAAGGCACTATCTTCAACACCCGTGACTGGATGTGGACAGTGAATGTCAACTTCAACTATAACAAGAACAAAATCACCTCGCTTTTCAACGGTCGCGATTATTTCACAATTGCCAATACCGGTCTCCGCTACGAAGTCGGTCATGACGCAGGCGAATTCTATTATGTACGCTATGCAGGTGTCGACCCGCGCGACGGTCGTCAGATGTGGTATGATAGAGACGGTAACACCACGAAAGTTTATAACGAAGAAGCAATGTCAGTCATGGTCGGCAAGAGCCGCTATGCTCCCTGGACAGGCGGTTTCGGAACAGACGTGCGTTGGAAATGGTTCGCACTCCATGTTGACTTCATGTGGCAGGCGAAGAAATATATGATTAACAATGACCGCTACTTCATCGAAAACAACAAGTTCGCTACCGGCTGGAACCAGATGACTTCCATGCTCAATGTATGGACAACCCCCGGTCAGGTTACCGACATACCTAAGGTTGGTGAAGAAATCCAGTTCGACAGCCACCTTCTCGAGGATGCATCATTCGTCCGTATGAAGAACTTCACCTTCCAGTACACAATGCCCAAGAATCTTGTTTCAAAAGCAGGTTTCGAGAATGTAGCATTCCGTTTCACCGGTCGAAATCTCCTTACATTCACCGACTACACCGGCTATGACCCCGAACCGGGTTCAAATATTGTATCTTTCTGGTATCCCAATACCCGTCAGTATGAATTCGGAGTTGATATCACATTCTAAATTTCAAAGAAGAATTAAACAATGAAAAAGATATATTTATTACTTACAGTAGCAGCTGCATCCATGTTCAGCTCTTGTGACATGGATCTCACACCGGTCGGCACTCTTGACGACGCAACCGCTATTGAGAATGTTACAGACCTTTTTAAGGCGAGAAACGGTATATATGAGGCTCTGCGTTCTTCAGCTACAGGCGGCAACGTATATTACACCGACCTTCAGATGGACCAGTTCATGGGTCTTATCATCAACGGTAACCAGAACGGTATTTTCGCCAACGGTAATATCTTCTCAAACAACTCTTCAATCGAAGGTGTTTGGGCTGGCTATTATGCAAGTATCGCCGATGCCAACTATCTTCTTGAAAGAGCTGCAGTTATTCTCGATAAAGAAGATTTAAGTGACGAAGACCGTCTCGAGGCAACACGTTACGTGGCAGAAACCAAGTTTGCCCGTGCATATTACTACTATTATCTTTTCGACCACTTCTGCGAAACCTACACAGAAGCCAAGAAGGATACTCCCGCAAAAGGTCTTCCTCTTGTAACCGTGTTCCATCCTACCGCTGACATTGCAACTTATCCCGGTCGCAGCACAATGGCAGAGACTTTCAAGCTTATTGATGACGACCTCAAGGACGCATATGACGGTCTTACCGCTTATGAGGCAGCAGCAGATTACGCTATCGTTCCGATGGCAGGATATGTGAACTCTTATACAGTGCTTGCCCTTCAGGCGCGTCTCGCCCTGCTCCGCAGCGACTGGTCCACTGCTATCACCAAGGCAAAAGAAGTCATCGAATCAGGCTACTATGAACTTGCCGATATCGAAGATTATACAGCAATGTGGGTAAATGACGAAAGCACAGAACTTATCTTCCGTCCTATCTCAACCAAGGCAGAACGTGGCATCAGCTCTATCGGCGGTGCATATATCTCTTCGAGTCCTGACATGGCATACTATATCCCGACCTACACCAACCTCTATGAGGCATACGATGAAGACGATATCCGTTTCGAAGCATTCTTCACCGGTCGTACTTTGAGAGCCGATGCTGCATACTATCAGGCATACGTGTTCAACAAATACCCCGGCAACCCCGCGCTTAACGCAGGTAGTTCAAACGACCTGTTGAACATGGGCAAGCCTTTCCGTTTGAGCGAGACTTACCTGATTCTTGCTGAAGCAGCTTGCGAAGCAGGTGATGAAACAACAGCTAACGATGCGCTCAATGCTATCCGCAGCCACCGTATCTACGATTATACTGACGAGACTTACAGCGGTGAGGACCTCCGTCAGGAAATCCGCGCCGAACGTGCTAAGGAACTTATCGGCGAAGGCTTCCGCATGAGCGACCTCCGTCGTTGGGGTCTCGGCTTCTCGCGCGATTCTTCTTATCCTATCAACCCTTCTGTAGAGGAAATTTTCACAGTTGTCGACACTCAGGTTGAATACAAGGCAAACGATTACCGCTATGTATGGCCAATCCCGTCAACTGAAATGGAAAACAACCCCCAGCTCAAGGGACAACAGAACCCCGGTTATTAATCAACTTTTAAATTGAATCAATTATGAAATTGACAAAATATTTGCTGTTAGCCTCGGCGGCTCTGTTCCTTGGCGCATGTAGCAATGACGACGACTGGAACACAGCATCTGATGTCACTGTTCAGATGTCAGCATCATCGATGAGTGTATTCGAGAACGTAGACCTTTTTTATGTACCGGTTGAAGTTGTCGGCAAAGCCAATGGTCCGGTGCGCGTGACTGTAGACGTAACGGAAACGTCGTCGTCACCGGCAGTCAACGACAAGAATTACATCATTACCTCGAAGACAGTGGTCATCCCTGCCGGCAAGAAAGAGGTAAGCGTTGAAATTGCCGCAACAAACGATTTTGACTTTAATGATGACCGTCAGTTCACAATCTCAATTGCTTCTGCTGAAGGAGCGAAAATTGGAGTTCAGGCAGTAACCGACGTTACTATCGTAGATGACGAGCATATTCCTTACCAGTCAGTCATCGGTACTTGGAATTGGTCATCCTTCAGCGGTTTTGATGGTACTGCCGAAAGTTATTCTGTAAGAATAGTTGGTGTAAGTGAAAGTAACCCCAATTACAACAGAAAGCTTACCCTCAAGGGGCTTGGCGGAGATGCGACCTTCTCTGCGACCGTTGATTTTGATTATGATGAGGACACCGATGAGATTACATTGGGCTTGGTACTCGGTCAGAAAATTGGTGTATATAATTACAATGATAAAGATTATGATGTGTTCTTGCGTGCCGTTGGTCCTTCCGGTTATGTAGAAGACGAAGGTGTCGTGACGGCTTCAGTAGCTGCAAATCGCAGGGAAATCACTTTTGACGAAGACTATATGCTGTATTTCTATATTAATGGGTTAGGTGGTCTTGCCGCAAGTTATGACATTGTTTTGACCCGATAATCTGTAAAAATAAACTCCAAAATAAATAAAGTAGGCGCATCATGCGGTGCGCCTGCTTTTTCCGTCTTACAAAAGTCATAATCAAAATCATAAATTAAAGTTTAGATATGAGGAAATTGTCAGTCGTTCTTATGTCGCTGATAGCGTTAGGCGTTTCGGCACAGAATAAGATTGACTTCACGGGCAGGACACTCCCCGATGATACGACGCTTACCTATGGTGCGATTGTCGAATTAGACAGCAAAGATGCCGCTTTCGGCGACTGTGATGTCGATGTCGTGTCGCGATTAGGGTCAATGGCTGTTGTCAATGTCACCGTAAAACAGATGGAAGAGCTTGCCGCATTGCCGCAGGTCGTTCATATTTCTGTCGGACAGGAAAACAAGCCGATGGAAGAAGTGAACGCGGAGCCTACGGCAATCGAGCTTGTCAGGACATGTGTCGACTCGCTTGACTTTGCGCCGGTGCCGACCCCGAATAATGAAAGACTGACGAAAGTCGTACTGAACCTATGCAGACGATATAAAGCCAGGACCGCTAAATAATGTTGAAATCGTTTTTTGAACATACGAAAGCAGTCTGTTTTGTCGTTCTATAAAATTGAATACAATCTAATAGCGTTTTTTATATTACAGTTATTTTATGAAAAAAATCAGTGTTTTAATTCTTGCGGGTGTAGCATTGTTGGCTAATGCCCAGAATAAAATCGATTTTGCCGGTCGCCTTGCAATCGAGAAGTTCCGCGACCAGCAGAAAAGTGAAACAGGACTTATCGCGCCTATGGCGGCAGGGTCGGCTGTTGAGACTTACAGTGTGATAGTAGAGTTCAATGATGAAGAATTCGATTACGGCGATGTCGCTGTTGAAGAACTCTCGCGTGTAGCCAATATGTCGGTGGTGACCGTAACTGCCGCGCAGATGGAGCAGCTTGCAGCCCTCCCCAATGTGAAAAACATATCACTCGGTTCTGAAAATAAGCCGATGATGTATTTCGCCCGTCCTGCAGGAAAAGTCGATGCCGTTCAGACAGGCGCCGACGGACTCGGCACAAAATATACAGGTAAGGGCATCATAACAGGTCTCTATGACGTAGGTCTCGATATCAATCATATCAACTTCCTCAATGCCGACGGCTCGTCGCGAGCAAAATCAGTGTGGCATGTAGAGACAAACAGAGTCACTTCTTACACAACCGCCACTCAGATTAAGGGCTTCAGAACTGAAGACGAAGACGAAACCCATGCGACTCATGTGCTCGGCATTATGTCGGGCAGTTATAACGGTCCGGCGACTTATGGAGTTCTGAAAGATGACAAGGCTGTGCTGGTGAAACAGGATGAAGCCGGCTCGGCTATACCCTTCTACGGCGTTGCCACCGACGCGGAGATTGTAGCCGCTTGCGGAAGGTTGACTGATGCCTGCATCGCTACGGGCATGCAGAAGATGGTCGATTACGCCAAAAACGCGGGTAAGCCCTGTGTGTTGAATCTTTCAATCGGCAGCACAATCGGTCCGCATGACGGCAGCGAAGGTGTCGCAAAATATCTCAGTGAACTCGGAAAGGACGCAATAATCTGCATAGCTGCAGGTAACGAAGGCGGCGAAAATATTTCGATAAGCACCAAAGGTAAGACCATCAAGACTTTTGTAACTCCAATCGGTCCAGGTTCGGGTCAGGTGCAGTTCTGGGCATCGGACAACAAGACCTTTACCGTGAGATTTATCGGTTATGACCGAAGCAAAAGTAAGGAGGTATTCTCTTACACACTTGATAAGAATCTCGAGGGCGGTTCAGTGTCGCAGCGAGATATGGAAGGTTTTAACGGAAATATGACCGGCTCCATCACCATGTCGTCGAATATATCGACGGCAAACAACCGCTATAATGTGGCTATATCAATGAATGTATCAGGTGCGACATCAAGCATCACACCTGCGTTTGTAATCGAGCCGGTCGAAGGACAGACAGTCGACGGTTATGGCAACAATATGCAATTCCTGTCGCAGAGTGTCGCCGGCTTTACCAACGGTAATGACAAGAACTCCATCAATAACATGGCATGCGGTAAAAATGTGATTGTGGTAGGAGCTTACACGACGGCAGCGAGCTGGGCATCGATATCTGACGACAGGAATAGTGCCGTATATCAGAGATATAGCGGTAAGCCCGCGGTCGGTTATATCAGTGCATTCTCCAGCTACGGCAAGAATTTCGAAGGAAAGCAGCTGCCCGATGTATGTGCTCCCGGCGAAGGTATTATCTCGTCTTTCAGCAACTATTATGTAGCCAAGCATCCGGATGTAGTCTCAGGCTGGTTGACTGGTGAGTATGTAGCACCTAAAGCCGCATTCTCGCGCAATAGTCCCTGGGGTCTGATGCAGGGAACATCGATGGCATGCCCGTTTGTAGCCGGCGTGGCAGCTTTGTGGCTTCAGGCAGATCCGACCCTGACAGTCGCCGAGGTTATGGACATAATCAACACGACTTCAGTCAAAGACCTTTCGACAACTGCAGCCCGCGCTCGTTTCGGCGCAGGTAAGATAGATGCTCTCGCAGGTATCAAAGCTGTTATCGCGCGTTCAGGTATCAACGACATAAAAGCAGATTCTGAGGAAGCATTCGTGACAAGCGCTGATGGCAGAAATTTCGAGATATTCGTGCCCGGAGCAGGACATGTTAACGCTCAGCTTTACTCGCTTTCTGGTCTTTGCGTGGCAAATGCCACCGCTGACGGCGAAAATGCAGTACTAAGTGCCGATAACGCGGCAGCAGGAGTCTATGTCCTGAAAATCGACAGCGGCAAAAATTCTGAAACCCGTAAAATAGTCATAAAATAACCGGCTCTTCAACAAGAGTCATACTTATTAAAAACGCAACAGACCGCTGTCCGTGAGGATGGCGGTCTCTTTTTGCTCGCACATTGTCAAGATTTATGTGCAAATGTTTGCTTTTTTGCATTAATGGGGGTAAATTTGCTGAATATATGTCACCGGATTAGATTATGGAATATAAAATACCGTTACGCAGTGACGTCAGTTTCAAAGGCAGACGTATGGCGGGAGCAAGAGCACTGTGGCGCGCCAACGGCATGCGCGAAGAGCAGTTCGGCAAACCTGTTATCGCAATAGTCAATTCGTTCACTCAGTTTGTGCCGGGTCACACCCATCTCCATGATATAGGTCAGCGAATAAAAGCGGAAATCGAGAGGCAGGGACTTTTCGCCGCGGAATTCAATACCATAGCGATTGACGACGGTATTGCGATGGGGCATGACGGAATGCTTTATTCGCTGCCTTCACGCGATCTTATCGCAGACTCTGTCGAATATATGGTGAAGGCTCATTGCGCCGACGCCATGATATGCATATCAAATTGTGACAAAGTGACTCCGGGCATGCTGCTTGCGGCTATGCGACTGAATATTCCGACTGTTTTTGTCAGCGGAGGTCCGATGGAAGCCGGCGATGTCGACGGACGTAATGTCGACCTTGTCGATATAATGGTCGACTCGGCAGACGATACGATTTCAGATGCCGCAATCGAAAAGCTCGAGCGCGGAGGGTGTCCGACATGCGGTTCGTGCTCGGGTATGTTCACCGCTAATTCGATGAACTCTCTCAACGAAGCCATCGGGCTTGCTCTTGCGGGCAACGGCTCGGTGCTGGCGACTTCGGCTGAGCGTCTCGGACTTTTTGACCGCGCGGCGCGTCAGATAGTCGAGAATGCTTTCAGATATTACCGCGACGGCGATGAGTCGGTGCTGCCGCGTAAGATTGCCAGCCGCGAGGCAATGCT
Source organism: uncultured Bacteroidales bacterium (assembly GCA_947175535.1). GTDB lineage: Bacteria > Bacteroidota > Bacteroidia > Bacteroidales > Muribaculaceae > CAG-873. The sequence goes on along the minus strand of CAMWNF010000001.1, from coordinate 60,360 downwards.
CAACGCGATGACTCTTGATATAGCGATGGGTGGCTCGACAAATACTGTCCTCCATCTGCTTGCTGTCGCCAACGAAGCCGGAGCCGATTTCACCATTGACGATATCGACGCGCTTTCGCGACGTACGCCGGTGCTGTGTAAAGTAGCTCCGAGTGCGCCGTATCACATGCAGGATGTGAATCGCGCAGGCGGCATCATCACTATTATGAAACGTCTTGCCGAAGCAGGTTGCCTCGACCCCGGTGTGCGCCGTGTCGACGGTCTGACTCTTGGCGAAGCAATCGACCGATATGCTGTCGGCGGTAAAGATTACAGTAAAGAGGCGGATGCAATGTGGCACAGTTCGCCGGGCGGTGTACGCACGACCGAAGCCGGCGGCTCGACAGCCCGATATGCCGAACTCGACACGGACAGCGAAAAAGGATGTATCCGCGATACGGCGCACGCATATTCGCCTGACGGCGGTCTGGCTGTGCTCCACGGTAATATAGCCAAGGACGGCTGCGTGGTAAAGACCGCGGGAGTAGACAGTTCGATATTGAAATTCTCGGGACCGGCTAAAGTTTTCGAATCGCAGGACGAGGCAGTGGAGGCTATCCTCGGCGACCGCATTCAGGCTGGTGATGTCGTGGTCATCACTCATGAGGGACCAAAAGGAGGTCCTGGCATGCAGGAAATGCTCTACCCGACAAGCTATATCAAGGCGAAGCACCTCGGCAAGCAGTGCGCGTTGATTACAGACGGACGCTTCTCTGGGGGGACATCGGGTCTGTCAATCGGTCATATTTCGCCGGAAGCTGCGGCAGGGGGCGAAATCGGACTGGTGCGCGACGGTGACATTATCGACATAGACATACCTTCGCGAACAATTAACCTGCGTGTGAGCGATGATGTGCTCGCTGAACGACGAGCTGAAGAACTCACACGCGGAGCGGATGCATTCACGCCCCGTCACCGCCGTCGCGAAGTGTCGAAAGCTTTGCGCGCTTATGCCGCCACGGTGACTTCCGCAGATAAAGGCGGGGTAAGACTTTGAATCGAATAAACGAATTAATGAAAGATATGAACCAACGTATCAGTGGAGCTGAAGCCCTTGTCCGTTCTTTGCTCGAAGAACATGCCGACACGGTGTTCGGCTATCCCGGAGGCGCAATACTTCCGGTCTATGATAAACTGTACGACTTTACCGACCGACTGCGTCATATATTGGTGCGTCACGAACAGGGCGCGGTCCACGCGGCGCAGGGTTATGCCCGCGTCAGCGGACGGACAGGAGTTGTAATCGTCACCTCCGGACCGGGCGCGGCAAACGTCATAACCGGTCTGAGTGACGCTATGGCGGATTCGACGCCGCTTGTTGTCGTGACAGGTCAGGTCGGCAGACAATATCTCGGCAGCGATGCGTTTCAGGAGACCGACGTTGTCGGCATCACACAGCCGATAACCAAATGGGCTCATCAGGTGCGTCGGGCGGAAGATATTCCCGCGGCGGTTGCGCGCGCCTTTTATATAGCTTCGACCGGTCGACCGGGACCTGTTGTGCTTGATATCGCCAAGGACGCACAAATCGGTATGCTCGACTGGCATTATGAACCGGTCAATTTCATCCGCAGCTACAATCCGCGCCCGAATATCGACCGCGAAGCGTTGCGCAGGGCAGCCGAGATGATTAACAAGGCAGAACGACCTCTTCTGCTTGCGGGTCAAGGTATCACTATCTCCGATGCCGGCGAAAGTCTCGGCAGACTTGTCGAAAAAGCCATGATACCCGTCGGATGCACTTTGCTCGGTCTGTCGTCGCTGCCATCATCGCATCCGATGTTGAAAGGTATGCTCGGCATGCACGGTAATCTCGGACTCAACATCAATACCAACCGCGCAGATGTGATAATAGCGGTCGGAATGCGTTTCGACGACCGTGTGACGGGAAATACAGCTACATACGCTCCGAATGCCAAAATCATCCATATCGATATCGACCCATCGGAATTTGATAAGACCGTTCGTTCGACCATCGCAATCAATGCTGATGCGCGCGAGGCTCTTGACGAACTGCTACCCATGATTGAAAAAGCCGACCGTGCTGCTTGGGCTGAGTCGTTTGACCGTCATAACGCCGTGGAGCGAGACGTCGTGTTCACAAATGAACTCAAGCGTCCGAAAGGCTCGAAACTTACGATGGGCGAAGTTATTTCACGCGTAAGTGAAGCAACGGGTCATCGTGCGGTCGCAGTTACCGACGTAGGACAGAACCAAATGATGTCGGCGCGTTATTTCCGCTTCACCGACCCGCGCAGCTTCATCACCTCAGGCGGACTCGGCACCATGGGTTTCGGACTACCGGCATCTATCGGAGCGAAAATCGCCGCGCCTGAGCGCACGGTGTGTCTGTTCTGTGGCGACGGTGGTTTCCAGATGACGATTCAAGAACTCGGAACGATAATGGAATACGGTGTAGGAGTGAAGATGGTTATTCTTAACAATAACTTCCTCGGCAATGTGCGTCAGTGGCAGAATCTGTTCTTCAACCGACGTTTTTCGCAGACACCCATGCTGAATCCTGATTTTATAAAAATCGCGTCAGCTTATGGGATTGACGGAGAAGATGTCGTCAATCGCGAAGACCTCGCCGGAGCCATCGACCGCATGCTTGCCGATGATCGGCCATATCTGCTGAATGTTCAGATAGACGAGACTGACATGGTGTTCCCGATGACTCCCGCAGGTCAGCCTGTCGACCATGTGCTGCTCTCTCCCGATAACTATTATACCCCTGACAACTACTGATTATGACACATCCCGAACGCCAACTATTTACCGTTACGGTATATTCCGAAAACTGCGTGGGTCTGCTCAATCAGGTTTCGGTCATATTCACCCGCCGCTGTCTCAACATCGAGGATGTTTCGGCGAGTGCATCCTCAATACCCGACATTCATAAGCTTACGCTTACGACATGGGCTGACCGTCCGACCATGGAAAAGGTCGTCCGCCAGATTGAGAAGCGAGTTGACGTGATAAAGGCATTCCTGTTCACCGACGAAGATATCGTATATCAGGAAGTGGCTTTATACAAAGTGCCGACAGCGCGCTTGCTCGAGTCGGGCAGCGTTGAGGATATAGTCCGTCACCACGGCGCACGCATACTCGAAATGACTCCGGAGTACACGGTTATCGAGAAATCAGGTCATCCATGGGAGACGGAAGCACTGCTTAACCGTCTGCGTAGTCTCGATATACGTCAGTTCGTGCGCAGCGGACGCGTGGCAGTGACGAAATCACCGGTCGAATATGTCGACATGTATCTTGAGGAACAGCGTCTCCGACTTCAAAAACTTCAGGAAAAATGAGTGCTGACCATCTGAAGATATATGCGCGGGAATATTTCCTTGCGGCAGGTGAGTGCAATGCCGAAGGGCGTATGCCGCTCACTTTGCTTACGGCGCGCATCATAGAGTGCGCGACCTGTCATGCCAACAGTCTCGGCATAGGCTATGCCACGCTCATCAAACTTGACCTCGCATGGGTGTTGAGTCGGGTAAGCATAGAAATCGACAGCCTTCCGGGCATCAATGACACTTACATAATGAACACATGGATTGAAAGCACCAACCGTCTGTTCAGCGAACGTTGTTTCACCGTCACTTCTCCCGAGGGACATGTATATGTAAACGCTCGTACAACCTGGGCTGCAATTTCGATAAGCACACGACGTGCCGCCAACCCCGGCATACTCGGCGATGTGATGTTTCCGACAGACCCACCTTATTGTCCTGTCGTAGCTGCTAAACGTACACCGCAGCTACCTGATGATGCCGATGAATGTCTTTACACATTCCGCTATTGCGACATCGATTTCAACCGACATGTCAACACGGTCAGATATATCGACCTTATTCTCGACTGTTGGAAGCTCGATTGGTATGACCGGCATGATATCGCGCGTTTTGATATCGCCTTCCATCAGGAATGTCACTTCGGTGAGACGGTGGTAGTCCGTACTTCGACAGATGAAGACGGCGACACGGCTTGCGAATTGCTCCGCGACGGTGTGCGCATGGTAAGTTCAAATATAAAGTGGAGAAATAAAGAATAATCAAACAATAATATAATTTTATAATTATGGCAAAATTGAATTTTGGCGGAGTTGAAGAAACCGTCGTAACCAGAGAAGAATTCCCTCTCGAAAAAGCTCGGGAAGTACTGAAAGACGAGACCATCGCAGTCATCGGTTATGGTGTCCAGGGTCCCGGACAGAGCCTTAATCTGCGCGACAACGGTTTCAACGTTATCGTCGGTCAGCGCAAAGGCAAGACTTTTGACAAAGCAATAGCCGACGGCTGGGTCCCGGGTGAGACTCTTTTCAGCATAGAAGAGGCTTGCAAAAGAGGCACTATTATCCTTTGTCTCCTTTCCGACGCTGCGGTGCTGAGTGTATGGCCCACAATCAAGGCAAACCTAAAAGCCGGCGACGCACTTTATTTCAGCCATGGTTTCGCTATAACATGGAGCGATCGCACGGGTGTGGTTCCTCCTGCCGATGTCGATGTTATTATGGTGGCTCCGAAAGGTTCGGGCACGACTGTCCGTTCTCTTTTCCTTGAAGGTCGCGGCATCAACGCTTCATACGCTGTTGAACAGGATTATACCGGTCGTGCACTCGAACGCACACTTGCCCTCGGTATCGGTATCGGCTCAGGCTATCTCTTTGAGACTACCATCCGACGCGAGGCTATCAGCGACCTTACAGGCGAACGCGGTGCTCTTATGGGTGCTATACAAGGGCTGTTTGCGGCTCAGTATGAAGTGCTCCGCGAACATGGACACACTCCCTCAGAAGCATTCAATGAAACTGTTGAGGAGTTGACTCAGTCACTTATGCCCCTTTTCGCGGCAAAAGGTATGGATTGGATGTATGCTAATTGTTCAACAACAGCTCAGCGTGGTGCCCTCGATTGGAAAGATCCGTTCCACGACGCGATAAAACCGGTTGTCGAACGACTCTATCAGAGCGTGGAAAGTGGTGTCGAAGCCCAGAAATCAATTGACTCCAACTCTAAACCCGGTTACCGCGAAGGTCTCGAAAAAGAACTCAAGGAACTTCGTGAAAGCGAACTTTGGCGCGCAGCCGAGACTGTCCGCAAACTCCGTCCCGAAAATAATAAGTAATTAAAAGTCAGTCGGTAATATTCGTGACGCTATCGCGCGGGCACCTCGTCCGAATAAACGCGTGATTCCGTAACAAATATGTGCATAGGACCGATTAAACTCCTTGCAAGGAGCGACTGCCAGAAGGCGCGTTGCGTCGGCAGTCGCTCCTTCTCTTGCATATAGACCGGCGAGAACTGCCCGTCTGAATCCGACCCAACAGAGTGCCTCGGGACAAAATTGGCGTAATGTCTCCTCTATGCAGTCTAAGGCGGCTTCCCATTTTTCGGGAGTTGGGGAGAACAGGGAGCCTGTGATTGACTCTTGGGTGAAACGAGGTCTTACCAATGAACTTTCCGCACCATCCGGAAGATATATTGATTTAGGACGTTTTACAAGTATCCTTACTCCTAACTCATAATCATCCCAGCCTTTCAAGGTCTCGTTCCAACCTCCGATTTCTTTAATCAGTGAAGTTTTGACCGCATAGTGTTCGGTCGACAATATGGCTTGGGCAAGGTGGTTGAATAGCAGCCGGTCTTTTGCATATGGCGTAAGATATTTCCTGCCGTCAGGTAATTCGCATAATGTGCTCCAGCCTAACAGGTTGGCGTCGGGATTAGCTTCAATGCCGTTGATCAGTCGTTCAAGATGTCCCTGCATCATCTCGTCGTCAGAGTCGAAAAACATGACATATGACGTCGTTGCCAATGCCAGACCAGCGTTGCGGGCTGATGCCGCACCTTGTTTTTTTTCTTCAGCAATGAGCGATTTAACCGATGGATGTTCTTTCTGCCACCGGATGATTTCATCGACTGAGTTGTCTGTCGAATTATTGTCGACAATAATAAGTTCAAACCTGTCGATTGAGCGTTGTAATGCAATTGAGTCAAGGCATCGGCAGATTGTTTCCGCCCGGTTGTAGACGGGGATGATTATAGATACGGCTTTATCGGTCATCATATCTGTTCAACGACCTTACGGTCTGCATTATTGTTTTGATAATTATTAAATTTGTCAAGAAATTTCGTAACTTTGTAGTGGCTACAATACGATTTTATCTATTTATCATGACAGAAGCAGACGACATCCTTTTTGACGAAAACGGCTCGCCGGTCGACGGCAGCGCACAATATAGCGAAGACGATATAAAGACTCTTGACTGGAAAGAGCATATCCGTCGTCGTCCGGGTATGTATATCGGTAAGCTCGGCGACGGCTCTAACTCCGACGACGGTATATATGTGTTGCTGAAAGAAGTTCTTGACAACTCTATCGACGAGTTTATGATGGGCTTCGGAAAATCTATCGCTGTCGATGTAAGCGATGAGATGGTAACTGTCCGCGACTATGGTCGAGGCATACCCTTGGGAAAACTGATTGATGTAGCCTCAAAAATGAATACCGGCGGTAAATATGATTCTAAGGCGTTCAAGAAATCGGTAGGCCTGAACGGTGTCGGCATAAAAGCTGTCAACGCATTGTCTACCGGATTTGAGATTCGTTCGGTCCGCGACGGTCAAATGAAGTCGGCGCGCTTCTCATGTGGTGAACTTATTGAAGAAAGTCCTGTCGTTCCGACAGACGAGCCTAACGGCACTTTTGTCGGTTTTACTCCTGACGCCTCTATATTCCGTGACTATCATTTCCGTGAGGAATTCATTATTCCGCTTGTAAAGAACTATACGTTCTTGAACACCGGTCTGACTATCGTTTTCAACGGACAGAAATTCATATCGCGTCATGGTCTGCTTGATTTGCTGCGCGAGAATATGACTCAGGAACCGCTCTATCCGGTCATTCATCTTAAAGATGCTGATATAGAGGTGGCGATTACTCATGTCAATCAATACGGTGAAGAGTATTATTCATTTGTCAACGGTCAGCATACCACTCAAGGAGGTACTCATCTGAGTGCTTTCAAAGAAGCAGTTTCAAGAACTCTGAAAGAATATTTCAACCGCAATTTCGAATATTCAGATATCCGTAACGGCATGGTTGCCGCTGTAGCAATCAAGGTCGAGGAACCAGTGTTCGAGTCGCAGACCAAAACAAAACTCGGTTCGAGGGATATGGGACCGGATGGTCCGACCATAGCAAAGTTTATCGGCGATTTCATAAAGAAAGAACTTGATAACTATCTCCATCGTGAGCTCGACACGGCGGAAATAATCCTCAAAAAGGTGCAGGAGAGCGAACGCGACCGTAAAGCGATGGCTGGCGTTGCCAAACTTGCCCGTGAAAAGGCTAAGAAAGTCAATCTGCATAACAAAAAACTGCTCGACTGCCGTGTCCATCTAAGTGATGCCAAAGGAGATGAGGATAAGAAACTTGCATCGAGTATCTTTATCACCGAGGGCGATTCGGCTGCAGGGTCTATCACGAAAATTCGTAATGTCGAGACTCAGGCGGTTTTTTCGCTGCGAGGTAAACCCCTTAATACATATGGCGTTACTCAAAAGGTGCTGTATGAGAACGACGAATTCAACCTTCTGCAAGCTGCTCTGAACATTGAGGACGGTATAGACGGATTGCGTTATAACAATGTCATCATCGCTACCGATGCCGATGTCGACGGCATGCATATCCGCTTGCTGATGATTACATTCTTCCTTCAGTTCTTCCCCGACCTTATAAAGAAGGGTCACGTTTATGTGCTACAGACTCCTCTTTTTCGTGTCCGAAACAAAAAGACAGCCAAACGCGGCTCTAAAAAAGCAGCTGATGCAGAAACGTATTACTGCTACAGCGATGAAGAACGTATCGCAGCAATAAATCTTCTTGGTGAAAATGCTGAAATCACCCGTTTCAAAGGTCTTGGTGAGATTTCACCAGAGGAATTCCGAGGATTTATCGGAGAAGGAATGCGTGTCGACCGTGTGACTCTCCGCAAAGAAGACGGTGTTGACGGTTTGCTTGAGTTCTATATGGGCAAGAACACGATGGAACGTCAGAATTTTATTATTGAAAATCTTGTTGTTGAAGATGACAGCGAAATCGTCCAGCAATAAAAAGCGCATTGCGTTTTTCGCCGGTTCGTTTGACCCGTTTACAATCGGTCATGCCTCTATTGTCGAACGAGGACTCGCAATATTTGACGAAATTGTTATCGGCATCGGGATTAATTCATTGAAAACAAGTGCGGAGGAAGCCGAGCGACGTGCCAGACACATTATCCGTCTCTATGAAACGGAACCTCGTGTGAAAGTCGTTACTTATTCGGGGCTGACCGTCGATGCGGCGCGTGATGAAGATGCGTCGTGTCTCCTGCGAGGTGTGCGTTCTGTCAAAGATTTCGAATACGAACGCGATATGGCGGATATAAACCGTCAACTTTCCGGTCTCGAAACCGTTTTATTATATAGTTTGCCCGAACATTCGGCGGTGTCGTCGTCGGTCGTTCGTGAATTGCAGGCATTCGGTAAAGATGCCTCGCGCTATTTACCGGATTGAATTAATAAAGAACTACGTTTCATAAAATTGTATTATGATTAAGAAATTCATACTCTCTCTCTCCGCAGTTTTTGTTTTGTCGCCATTAGTGTCATGCGCGCAGCAGAACCAGAGTCGTGAACTGACCCCCGACCAGAAACTACGCATGGCGTCAGCACTCATCCAGAATTACTATGTCGAGGATGTCGACGGTCAGAAACTCACTGACGAGGCCATCATAGCCATGCTCAAGACCCTCGACCCCCATTCTTCATACTCTGACCCTGAAGAAACCAAAGAGTTGACTCAGCCGCTTGAGGGTAAGTTCAGCGGCATCGGCATACAGTTTAATGCCGCTACTGATACTGTCTATGTTATACAGACCATCGCCGGAGGTCCTTCCGAAAAGGTCGGCATTCGCCCCGGCGACCGTATCATACAGGCTGATGACAGTATTATAGCGGGTAAGAAACTCCCTAATTCCGCAATCCTTAAAATTCTCCGAGGAGAGAAGGGTTCGAAAGTGAATCTTAAGGTAAAAAGAGGTGGCGAACCGGAGCTGATTGATTTTGTCGTCGTCCGTGACGATATACCCATTTATAGTGTTGACGCCGCATATATGGCTAACGATTCGACCGGCTATATCCGTGTCAGCCGCTTTGCCGAGGATACGGCAGAAGAAGTCGCCCGTGCAGTAAAAAAATTACAGGCAAAGGGAATGACTAATCTTATCCTCGATCTTCAGGATAATGGAGGCGGCTATCTTGGTGCAGCTGTTGAGCTTGCATCGCAGTTCTTGGCTAAGGGTGATCCGGTGGTTTATACAAAAGGACTTCACAGTCAACCTGCATATTTTAATCTTGATGCCGACGGAAACCTGCGCGACATGAAAGTCGTTGTGATGGTTAATCAATATTCAGCATCTGCATCAGAAATCCTTTCAGGCGCATTGCAGGATAATGATCGTGCCCTGATTGTCGGTCGACGTACTTTCGGTAAAGGTTTGGTGCAGCGTCCTTTCCCATTCCCCGACGGCTCGATGATTCGTCTTACAACCGCACGATATTACACTCCCTCCGGACGTTCTATCCAGAAGCATTATGAGAAAGGGCAGGGTGAGGAATATATGCTCGATATGTTCAACCGCTACAAGAGCGGAGAATTATGGAGCGCGGACAGCATCCATCTCGACGAATCGCTGAAATACGAGACTTTGCGCAACCATCGTCCTGTCTATGGTGGCGGAGGAATATTACCGGATGTCTTTGTTCCTGTTGATACGACTTTCTTCAGTCCGTATTATCGTGACCTCAACGCCAAAGGTGTCATCAACCAGTTCTGTCTGAACTATGTCGATGCTCATCGTGCAGAACTTAAAAAATCGTATCCCGATGAAGATGCATTCGTCAAGGTTTTCGAATTTACGCCGGAACTTGAACGTCAGCTTATTGCCGCGGGTGAAAAAGAAGGAGTCGAGTTTAATGAGGAACAATGGCAGAGAAGCAGCCCTTATATCATCGCATTGATAAAGGGTCTCCTTTCACGTGATTTGTACGAGGATAGTTCAGTGTTCCGTTTCTTAAATCCTTTGACTCCGGAATATAAAGAAGCACTCAAACTTATAAATGACGGCAAACGCTACGACTCCCTGCTCAAAGGGGAAAAGCCGGAGTGATTTTTGACAGGTTTCGTCCTTGCGCACTCCAAATTAATTCGTACATTTGTGTGATATTTCGATTTTGATAATTCGTGCCGCAGGCGCGATAAATAACTTATACCACACAAAATGGCAAATTGGTTTGAATGTAAAGTGCGCTATGACAAACTTCAGGAAAATGGCGCGGTAAAGAAAGTAAACGAACCCTACCTCGTCGACGCGCTGTCGTTCACTGAGGCTGAGGCTCGCATTATAGATGAACAGACACCCTTTATTTCCGGTGAGTTTTCGGTGTCGGCGGTGAAACGTACCAAAATTTCCGAAATTTTCTGGAATGAAGGCGGTGACCGCTGGTATCTTGTCAAAGTTGCGTTTATTACTATAGACGAGCGAAGCGGTGTAGAAAAACGGACGGCGACTCTTATTCTCGTTCAGGCATCCAACTTCAAGGAAGCTCTCGATAACTTCATCGAGGGTATGAAGGACACGATGGCTGACTATGAGATTGTTTCGATTACCGAAACTCCTTTGATGGATGTCTATAAGGTGAAAGTTCCCGGCGAAACACCCGTCGCACAATAAATAATGTCATCAATAGCCGAAAGACTCGACAGCATCAGGTCGACGCTCCCCGCGGGTGTCGACCTTGTCGCTGTGTCAAAATTCCATCCGGTCGTAGCTTTGCAGGAAGCTTATGCCGCAGGGCAACGGATATTCGGTGAGAGCCGGGTACAGGAACTTGTCGAAAAAATTCCAAATATGCCGTCTGACACTCGTTGGCACTTTATCGGTCATCTGCAGACCAATAAATTGAAGCAGGTTATCGGTAGGGTTGCTCTTATCGAAAGCGTCGATTCTTTAAGGCTGCTTGAAATGATTGACGAACTTTCGGAAAAACGCGGTGTCGTCAGTCGTGTGCTGATACAGTTGCATGTTGCCAGAGAGGAAACCAAGTTCGGCTTCTACCCTGAAGAACTTCTCGAATGGTTTGAGAACCGCGGCTTTGAAAATCTAAAAGCCACGCACATTTGCGGTCTGATGGGAATGGCGACCAATACTGATGACACCGAAAGGATTTCTGCTGATTTTGCCAGGATTGCCGGGACGTATCGCAAGATTAAGGAGATTGCTCCCGATTTAAGAGGGTTCGATACCCTGTCGATGGGCATGAGCGATGATTATCCACTCGCCGTGGCACAGGGTTCGACGCTTGTCAGGGTCGGCACAGCTATTTTCGGACAACGGGAGTATTAATTTGTGTGTGACGCGAGATATTGGCTCTAAAAACGACAAAAAAATCTTAAAATTTACGCCATTACACAAAAAAGTCCTAACTTTATGGCAATAATAGCGTATTACGTCGCTTTCTAATGTTTTTTCTGCTGACTTGTACAATTATTATAATTAAATAAAACCAAATTATTATCATGAGCAACAACTCGAAACAATGGGGCGCTATCATCGTCATGATTGCCCTTTTCGCAATGATTGCATTCGTGACCAACTTGTGTTCACCGATGGCAATCATAGTAAAGAACCAATTTGGCGCGTCTAACCTTGAAGCACAGATTGGTAACTATGGTAACTTTATTGCATATCTCGTGATGGGTATTCCCTCAGGTATGTTGATTAAAAAGTACGGCTATAAAGCGACCGCACTTCTCGCGCTCGTAGTCGGCATTGTCGGCATCTTCGTGCAGTGGATGAGTGGCTGGGAAAGCATGCAGAACTGTGCATTCGCGGTTTACCTCGTCGGTGCGTTCATCGCAGGTTTCTGTATGTGTATGCTTAACACTGTCGTTAACCCGATGCTTAACATCCTTGGTGGTGGCGGTAATCGTGGCAACCAGTTCATTCAGCTTGGCGGCGTATTCAACTCGGCAGCTGCGGTCGCAGTCTATATCCTTATGGGTGCCCTTATCGGCGATGCTGCTAAAGCTCACGTTAATGACGCCACTCCCGCTCTCTTTATTGCAGGCGGTGTGTTTATCGTAGCGTTCATTGTTATTCTTTTCACACATATTGATGAACCCGCACGTCCGAAGACCAAAAAAACAGAAAAAGGTCACGACCCTCACAGTGCATTCTCATTCCGTCACTTCAACCTCGGCATTCTTGCTATCTTCCTTTATATGGGTCTTGAAGTCGGCACTCCTACTTACGTGCTTCAGTATCTCACCGGCGCACCTGACGCAGCGACTCCGGGTCTCGGTATGGATGCCAACATAGTTGGTCAGATTGTAGCGGTTTACTGGCTTATGATGCTTGTCGGTCGTTTTGTCGGCAGTAGCATCGGTGCGAAAGTATCATCGCGTGCGATGATTACCGTGGTTGCTTCGGCTGCTATTATCCTGACCGCTTTCGGCATGTTTGCACCCTCGACATGGACTGTCAATATACCCGGCATCGACTGGAGCAAGGTAAGTGTAATGTGGGCTGAGGTGCCTGTCGGTATATTCGCCTTCATCCTTATCGGTCTCTGTACTTCTGTTATGTGGGGCGGTATCTTCAATATGGCAGTAGAAGGTCTCGGCAAGTACACAGCCATTGCTTCCGGCGCATTTATGACCATGGTATTCGGTTGCGCTGTTATGGTTGCTCTTCAGGGTTGGGTTGCCGACCTCACCGGCAGCTATCTGTCAAGCTATTGGATTGTACTCGGTTGTGGTGCTTACATCCTCTTCTATGCTCTTATCGGTTCGAAGAATGTCGACACTCACATCGATGTCCGTGAAGAAGCTGAGCAGATGCTCGACGCTATGTAATCAGATTACGTAACAACGATTTTTTCGCGGGGCGGCAAGATTTTTCTTGTTGCCCCGCTAATTTATTAAAGGACTGTAATTTGACGTTAAGAGTGTAAATTGTTGGTAAATTAATTTGCTATACACATCACTTTGTCGTAACTTCGTGTCACGAAACTATACTAACAAACGAAACACTTCTTCCGATATGGACGCAAAGGTTCTCAATCACGCGGCTGATAATATCCGTATTCTGGCTGCCTCAATGGTCGAAAAAGCCAATTCCGGTCATCCCGGCGGAGCGATGGGCGGCGCTGATTTTGTCAACGTGCTTTATTCCAAATTCCTTGTATGTGACCCTGATGACCCGACGTGGTTTGCCCGCGACCGTTTCTTTCTTGACCCCGGTCATATGTCACCGATGTTATATTCGGTGCTCGCGCTTATGGGCAATTACACCATCGATGAGCTTAAGCAGTTCCGTCAGTGGGGTAGTGTGACCCCAGGTCATCCCGAAGTTGACCCTTCGCGTGGTGTTGAGAACACATCCGGCCCTCTTGGTCAAGGTCATACTATGGCGGTCGGTTGCGCATTGGCAGAACGTTTCCTTCAGGCTCGTTTCGGCGACGTCGTAGCTCACAAGACTTATGCTTATATTTCCGACGGCGGCATCCAGGAGGAAATCTCGCAGGGAGCCGGTCGCATTGCCGGTTATCTCGGACTCGCCAACCTCATAATGTTTTATGACGCCAATACCATCCAGCTGTCGACCGAAGTTGATGCGGTGGACCGTGAAGACTATGCCGCAAAATATCGCGCATGGCATTGGAATGTCATAGAAATCGACGGCAATGACCCTCTCCAGATTGCCGATGCTCTCGAAAAAGCCCACAAAGAGACCTCTAAGCCGACTATTATTATAGGTAATACCGTTATGGGCAAAGGTGTCGTCAAGACGGACGGTTCGGCATTCGAAAACCAATGCTCCACTCATGGTCAGCCCCTCAGCAAATCCGGCGCGGATGTCAACGCGACGATTGCTAATCTTGGAGGCGACCCCGAAAATCCCTGGATTGTGTTCGAAGATGTGGAGAAACTTTACGAAGAACGTCGTGCACAGCTGCGTGTTATAGTTGCCGAGCGCCGCAAGGCTTTCGATGCGTGGGCTGCAGCAAATCCCGAAAAGGCTCAGCTCCTTAAATCATATATCGATGGTAAATTGCCCGACATCGACTATGCGGCGATAACGCATAAACCCAACGTGTCTACACGTCAGGCGTCAGCCGACGTCCTTTCTGTCCTCGGCGAGAAAGTCGGAAATATGATTGTTTCTTCTGCTGACCTTGCCAACAGTGATAAGACTGAAGCATTCCTGAAGAAAACAGGCGCATTTGTTCCCGGTGATTTTTCCGGTGCGTTCCTTCACGCCGGAGTAGCCGAACTCACCATGGCATCTATTATTAATGGTGTAGCTCTTCATGGTGGTGTCATCGGTGCATGTGCGACATTCTTTGTTTTCTCCGATTATATGAAACCCGCCATGCGTCTGGCTTCACTGATGGAACTTCCGGTCAAATATGTATGGTCGCATGACGCTTTCCGTGTCGGAGAAGACGGACCCACTCACGAACCCATCGAGCAGGAAGCCCAGCTTCGTCTGCTCGAAGAGATAAAGAATTTCAGCGGCTATCCTTCGTTGCTCGCGATGCGTCCTGCCGACTCTGCCGAGACTGTTGTCTGCTGGGAGATGGCAATGAACAACACTCATTCACCCAGCGCATTGGTGCTTACTCGTCAGGATATTCCCGATTTGCCTTCTGCCGGTGGAAACCGTTATCAGGAAGCCCTTCAGGCTCGTAAGGGCGGCTATACGGTCATGAAACACGACAATCCCGATATTATCCTTGTCGCAAATGGCTCTGAGGTGTCGTTGTTGTGCGATGTCTCTGTTGCGTTGGCTGCGGAAGGCATTAAGGCTAATGTCGTGTCGATGCCCTCAATCGGATTATTCAATATGCAGGATGAAAGCTATCGCAACAGCGTTTTGCCTGCCGGTATAGCGCAATTCGGTCTGACAGCCGGTCTGCCGTCGGTCATCCGCATGATAAAAGGCTTTAACGGAGTGGTTTATGGAATGGAGCGTTTCGGAGCTTCTGCGCCCTATAAGGTGCTTGACGAGAAATTTGGCTTCACAGTTCATAATATCCTCGCCTGCGTTAAAGATATTTTGGGTTAAAATCACGTATAATATATAGTTCTGACCGTTTTTTTCGCATTTTTTATGATTATATAAAAAAAAAGTGTTAACTTAGCGGCTGATTTAATTGCATAGACTCTATTATTAACATTCAATCTATTATAAAACAACAGCTTCTATGAAAAAAGCCTTACTTTTAGCTCTTGCTTGTGTCCTCGGATTCGGACAGTCGCTCGTAGCTCAGGAAGAGGTTATCTTCGTGCCTGATGAAACTCAGGGCTACCTCTTCAATCGCTTCCAGGATAACTGGTTTATCACAGTTGAAGGTGGTGCTGGTGTCCTCTTGTCAAAACATGACAGCGAGCTCAAGTTTAAAAACCGTATCGCACCCGCCGGTTCTATCTACTTCGGTAAATGGTTCTCTCCCGTGCTCGGTCTTCGTCTTGGTGTAAACGCTCTTACATTCAAGGCAGTTTCTGAATCAACTTCAGCTCTTGGTGCTCGTCCTTCACATGTAGGTAAATACTTCGACCAGAAAGGTATCGAAGTTGGTCCCGTAGGTGACGTTATGTTGAACCTTACCAACTGGTGGTGTGGCTACAAAGCTAACCGTGTTTACAACGCTACTCTTTATGTAGGTGGTGGTGTTTACTGGTCAATCGCTCGTAAGTATGACGGCAGCAACGACCACGATTGGGCTAACGCAGACGCTAAACTCTTTAACTTCCGCGCAGGTCTTATCAACTCGTTCCGTCTCAACAAGCACTTCGCTCTTAGCCTCGACCTCCGTTACACTGCACTCGCAGGTCTCGGTGAAGTTGCCCTCTCAAACAACGTTAAGACTCACGACGTTCAGGCTTACCTCGGTCTTACTTACAACTTCAACAACACTGCATGGTCTGCACCCGTTGTGCCCATCTGCCCCGAACCCGAAAACTGCGACGCACTCCGCGCTCGTCTCGCTGCTGCTGACGCTCGTATCGCCGATCTCGAAAAACAGCTCAAAGACTGCCTCAACCGTCCTGTTGAAAAGACAGTTGAAAAAGGTCCGGTTGCTACTATCTACTATCCCATCGGTGTTTCTCGTCTGACTCGCGAAGATCGCAACGTCCTCGGTGCTATCGCTAACGTGATGAAGTCTAACCCCAACCAGCACTACACTCTTACAGGTTGGGCTGATAACTACACCGGTACTGAGCAGATTAACATCCGTCTCCGTAAAAACCGTGTAGCTGGTGTTGAAAAAGAACTCAAGAAGAACGGCGTTCCCGCTTCTCAGATTACTGCAACTACCAACAATGGTAACCTCTGCGACCTCGGCGAAAAATTCGTCGCTCTCGATCGCGCCGTTACTATCGAAGAAACAAAATAATCTTTTAACTAAGATAGTTTGAATGGCGGGCGTGTCCAATAGGGCGCGCCCGTTTTTTGTAAGACAATTTTTGAGGAGCATTTTAGTACGATTAACGGCTCCTTTTGGTGGAAAATGTGTTATCTTTGTAATACTATAATATCAAATTCTTTTCCATGAAAAAATTTCTTTCTGTCCTATCGTTATTGACTCTAACGCTTAGTGCTAATTCTGCCACAATCAAGTATATCGGTGATGATAACGGCAGGTTGGAGTATTCTGAGGAAACTCAATGGGGAAAACTCGACGTCGTTTTCGAAAAGACCGGAAATAATCGCCTGTACACTTTTTGTAGTGTATCCCTTGATGGTGTTGAAGTCAATCATACCCGGTCGAGTAATAACATCGGTGGTTTTTACGCTGACGGCTGGTGGATGGGAGGCAATCATAACGATGGCAAACCAAATGCAAACACCGTTAAGGTAGATGTAGCGGTAGACGGACAACCGATTGCTGCCGGTTCGGACTCATATTTTGGAAAGGTACTTACTGTTGAGGTTGAGAATGATATATTCTTTTATGATAATAAGAAATTCTGCACGGAATTGATTTCATATAGTATTTCCGGAAACAGTATTGAGATACACGGAGAGCATCGTTATTGTCATCCGGAAGTTATTGTCATAGACCGATATTATCCGATGCAATCGGTTTTCGTCGATGAAAAGGAAATGCTCACTCCCGGTGGAAAATGTCGTGTGTGGACTCCTGTGATAGCGGTTTCTGAGGGAGAAGAGATAGAATTCACAAAAGCCTCTGCACCGAATTTCTGTACTTTTATCGAGCATGGCGATAATGGCTATCAGGCAGTTTATCTGACTCGTGAAGGAATTGGAAATAGAGATTGGGTGCGTCCGGGCGACGTCGTTTTTATCGGTAATAGCTGGGGTAAATCTTATCACAAAGTTATCGGTAACTACGCTGTCAAAGACGGAGATGCATCGAAATGGCATGGCGTGTATTCATGGTTCAAGGAACCTGTGCGCGATAATTGTCGACTGAAGACCGACAATCTGACGTTCGATTACGGTGCGTATATAAATGGTGAACCTGTCATTATGCACCTTTCAACCAAAGGTGAGATGATGCAGGTATCCGGTCTGGATGAAATCCCTGTAGAACAGGAAGAAATTGTGTTTGCCGAAGCCGGAGATGGCTGTATTTCTATTTTCAATTCGGCCACGGATGCACGCTGTTACACACCCGATGGGCGTTTGGTCCATGTTGGTTCCGGTGTCTTTGAGTGTGCTCCTGGCGTCTACCTTGTCTCTGACATGAAAGGTCATTCGTTAAGGCTTTATGTGAAATAAGATAACCATCTGATATATTTGATTATTATGAAAAAAATATTAATGGCGTCGGTTTTATTGTTATTCGGCGTGTCTGCTGTGAGCGTCAAGGCTGAAAGCAATATACAGGAAATATGGAAATATACGACTACTGACCTTAATGCAGATTGGGATAAAAATTCGCCGGACTGGAACAACAACTCTGCCGTAAAATCTGAATCATGTGCGCGCTTTGCGACCGCTTATGACGGAAAAATCTATACAATAAATATGAAGACCATGAGCATCGCCGAAATCACAGGTGCAGGCTGGCGTGATTTGTACCGCTTGCCGGAGCCGGAGGTAGCAGGGGACTATTATGGTACAGCGATTTCATCAGATAGACATGGCAATTTTCTTATTGGACATTATTTTACTAAATCACCTCAAAGTAGTACGGTCTGGTCTGTCTATAATCCCGCTACAGGAAAAATAGAAACTTTTGAAATTCCTGTAAGCGAGGATTATTCATCGACGGTTGATGATAAGAGTTATTCAGGCGTAGGGCGTATCGATTGTGTAGGACGGGTACTCGGTGACCTTACTGAAGAAGCTGTATTTTTTATCGGGTCTTCTTTTGGAGAGACGGCTCCATTTGTCCGCATTGTCAAGATAAGCCATTCTGACGATGGCTCCCTGATAGTAAACACCGGTCATTCGCCTGCTATCGGACATAATATAGCTTCGACGTCTTTAGCTATTGTTCAGCCTAAAGATGCTGATTACGGGGAGTTTCTAAAACGTGCTTTTCCATACAGCGGGTTCTATATGTATGATAATGCAGGAGCGGGAGTAAATGATTTTGTCACATATGACGATGATGGTGTTTTTGATACTGCTCTGGCTGAAAATTCCGCCCTTAAATCGGTGGCGAATGCATATACAAGTGGCTTTGATACCTTTGTTTTGAAAGGTATCCGCTATTTCATTGTCAATAATCTT
Source organism: uncultured Bacteroidales bacterium (assembly GCA_947175535.1). Taxonomy (GTDB): domain Bacteria; phylum Bacteroidota; class Bacteroidia; order Bacteroidales; family Muribaculaceae; genus CAG-873. Next base: position 41,501 of record CAMWNF010000001.1, on the reverse strand, counting down.
CGTTCGGCGAATCCGACCAATACCAACACGATGGATATTGCAGTGGTTAGGGAGGATGGTGAGGTAATCGGCAGATGGGAAAATCCTGATTATGCATCTCAATATGGATATTCTTCGATTATTGCAGAACCGCTTGACGACGGTACGGCGAATATTTATGTCTATAACAGCACCAATGCCGACGGAGGCAATGGACGCAAAGCGTGTTCGTCTGCAGCAATGCTCAATTTTAATCCGGAGCGTAGCGGTGTAATAGCACCAGACGACCCAATCGGTTCTACGGTGGACAACCCGCTTGTTGTGTCGTCTGCGCAGGACTTGGTTGACTTGGCTGATAAATTGATTGACGGAGAGAATTTTATTGTCCTGGATGATGATATAGACATGTCTGGCGTTGCGTGGAAGATTCTTTGTAAATATGGTTCTAAGGCAGTGGTCCATCTTGATGGTCGGTGTCACGTGATTAAAAATCTTCGTCCCGCCAAAACAGAACAGGATGGTTCGCTGCTCGGTTATTTTACCGGTTCGGTTAAAAATCTCGGACTTGAAGATGTATATATTTATAATACATGGTATTGCGTCGGAGCAATTGCGGGATATGCCAATAATGCTACAATCGATAACTGTTATGTGACAGGCATGATTTGTGGGGCAGCATCCGGTGCGTTTGTCGGTTGTAATAATGGACCTCTGACGATTACTAATTCTTATTCTTATGCCGATACTTCTGATAAGACCGGCAGCAATGAGTATTCCGGTGGTCTTGTCGGTCGTTGTGATGCGCAGTTGTCGGTAAATAACTGTTATGCGGCGTGTTCTGTGACTTCAGCTGCCGGTCATGCGTCGGGCATAGTGTCTATACGTCGTTCGACCGATGTCAGACTTACTGACGTCATAGCTTGGAATATCGCGGTTGAAGGTCCGGAAACTCATCAGATTTGTGTCGGAGGAGATGCTGCGATGGACAATGTCATGGTATGGGATGGTATGGAAATTAATGGTACACCTGTAGAGGGTGGGGTATCGGATAAAACATTGCGTGACGAAATCGCGCGATGGGAAGCTTTCAACGAAGGAAAAACCGACATTGTCCATGATTATCCGGTACTCAACTGGCAGAACGTTTTTGTAACTACTGAAATTGATGATATAATTGCAGACGGATATTCGACCGACGAAACGGCTATATATTATAACCTTCAGGGTGTTAGAATTGATAATCCATCAGCAGGTCTATATATTGTCCGTCGTGGGAAGACAGTGACTAAAGAGTACGTAAGGTAGTCATCCGTTGCATGTAACCTCAAAATAAGACTGCGCCGTAAAACTTCATTTATGGCGCAGCCGCCTCTTCCACTTATTTATATGTGGTGTTTTTTTAGTCTAAGTGGTTGTGTTATCGTGTATTGCGCGTCTTTAATTTTCCTTTGCCTGTGTTAAAAAGGACACGGGTACGAAAAAGGAGATAATCATATTGATTCTCTCCCTAACTTTGCATCGTAAAAATTATTTCACAAGGGTATATTAGCGGTAGTTTAACTGGTTTTTATTAACATTGTTCAACCCTATAAAACGATTTTGCCTATGACATAAAAGATTCTTATGGAACCTATATTCGCTATACAGCAACACGGGTAAAAAATGCCCGCCATTGCTGACGGGCATTACTGCAACTATAGCATGTTTTATTAAACGTATTTTCCGAAGTCGGCTTTCTGCATGTCGCCGTGTTCGTTGAATGCGCAGTGGAATTCAAACGCAGCCTGAAGTGTGACAGGCGTCTGACCGCCTTTACCGAGTTTGAGATAGTCGAGAAGGAGCTCGCGGTACATCGGGTGAGCGCAATTGTTGATGATTTCGTAAGCGCGTTCAACCGGGTCTTTGTGGCGAAGGTCAGCGATACCCTGGTCGGTAACGAGGATGTCGACAGAGTGTTCGCTATGGTCAGGGTGTGCGACCATCGGGACGATGTTACTGATAAGTCCGCCTTTGCTTACAGAGGGGCAGCTGAATATTGAGATGTAAGCGTTGCGGGTGAAGTCACCGGAACCGCCGATACCGTTCATCATCTTCGTTCCGAGCACGTGTGTTGAGTTCACATTGCCGAAGATATCTGCTTCGAGAGCTGTATTCATGGCGATGACACCGAGTCGGCGGATGACTTCAGGATTGTTTGAGATTTCAGCCGGGCGCATCAGAATTTTATCGTGGAAGTATTTGATGTCATCGAAGAGACTTTCTTCTGTGTGGTCGGAGAATGTCATCGAGCAGGTACTTGCGAATGTACATTTACCTTTCTTCATCAGTTCGAGTACGGCATCCTGGATAACCTCTGTGTACATCATGAATGAGGGAAGTTCCTTGCTTTCGCCGAGATCGTAGAGCACTGCGTTTGCCACGTTGCCCACTCCTGACTGTAAGGGAAGGAATTCCTTGGGAAGGCGACCGTTGACATATTCGCTGACAAGGAAGCGCACGACATTCGCGCCGATATGTTTCGACACTTCGTCGGGTTCGGAGAACGGTTTGACGCCGTCGTATGATTTGGTCTTTACGATACCGACAACCTTGTTCGGGTCGATTTTCAGAACGGGACTACCGATGCGGTCGTTGGCTTTATAGATAGGTATTTCGCGGCGGACGGGAGGGTCCTGAAGCAGGATTACGTCGTGCATGCCGTAAAGTGATTCGGGCAGCACTTCGTTAAGCTCGATGAAAATCTTATCAGCCATGGCTGCGTAGGTCGGTACGTTGCCGACACCGCAACCGAGCAGGATTTCTCCGTCGGGTGAAATGGATGTTGCTTCGATTATAGCGAAATCAACTTTTCCGTAGAAACCGTAACGCATTTCCTGTGCCATTTCTGATAGATGACGGTCGAAGTAGTGACAATCATGGCAGTTGATGCGTTTGCGAAGGTCAGGAACATTCTGATAGGGAGCGCGCATGTTGATTGCGTTGGCGCGTGAGAGGTTGCCGTCGGCGCGGTCTGAGGTAGAAGCTCCTGTGAAAAGGTTGATTTTATACTCTTTGCCTTCTTCGTGTTCTTTCACAGCACGTTTGGCGATGGCTTCGGGTATAAATTTAGGTGTGCCGGGAGCTGTGAAGCCCGACAAGCCGACTGTTGACCCGTTAGGAATCATTTCGGCAGCTTCTTCAGCAGTAATGTAATTGTATACCATTATACTTAAGTTAGTTTTAAGGATTGGTTGTTTATAGGTTTTATTAGAATTTACGTTTCAGTATCTCACTCCATATTACGGCTTTCCGCAGCTCGTCGTCTGTCGGAGCAGGCATGCTCTGTTGCGACACGGCGTTGCTGTCAGGTTCGTGGGTTTCTTGCTCCTGATTTATAGAGTGAATTAGTTTTTCAGTTGGTGAGGGTTCCGACTCAAGGGCGGATAGTCCGGCAAGCTCGCTGACGGTCGGTCGTAGTTTCGGCTGCGTTTTTGTCTGACTGTATTTCCGCTGCTGAGAGGGAGTGTGGCGGCGGGGCTTGCTGATTGTCTGGCGCGGACGGTTGGTTGAGCGGCTTCGGTTCTTTTTTATGAAGTCGTAGAGTGCTTGTCCGATGAACAGCACGGCGATAAGTACCAGAGTTAGTATTCGAGCTTGCGCCTTGTCCACTTTTTTTGTAATTTTGTACAAAATTACTCAAACTTGTGCAATAGCACAAATATTTCCTTGATTAACGTGTGTAAAATGACTGACACCAACCCCGATATACTCTCCAACGACAAACTCCTATTCATTGAAACTTACGGTTGCCAGATGAATGTCGCCGACTCCGAAGTCGTCGCATCCATAATGGGTATGGCAGGATATTCACTAACTGACGATATCTCTCAGGCAGATGCTATTCTGCTGAATACATGCTCTATCCGTGACAATGCCGAGCAAAAGATAGTCAGTCGACTGCAATATCTCGCTTCACTTCGCCGTAAGAAATCCGGACGTCTTATTGTCGGTGTAATAGGTTGCATGGCTGAACGTGTGCGCGACAAGTTGCTTGACGAATACGGGGTCGATATCGTTGCCGGTCCCGATGCATATCTCGACCTTCCTGCGCTGTTTGCAGCAGCCGAGGCAGGGAAGAAGGCAATTAACGTTGACCTCAGCACAACCGAAACCTACCGTGAAGTCATTCCGGCACGTATCGGCGGAAACACTGTCAGTGGTTTCATCAGCATCATGCGCGGTTGCAACAACTTCTGCAGCTATTGCATCGTGCCTTACACCCGTGGTCGCGAACGCAGCCGACCTGCTGAAAGCATCTTGCGTGAACTTGCCGACCTTCGGGCTAAAGGCTTCAAGGAAGTGACTCTGCTCGGTCAGAATGTCAACAGCTATCGCTATGAAACTACTGAAGGCGATGTTATCGACTTTGGAAAGCTTCTCTCCATGGTAGCTGAAGCCGCTCCTGACATGCGTGTACGCTTCACGACATCGCATCCCAAGGATATGAGTGACGAAACCATCGCTGTCATTGCCGCTCACGATAATATTTGCAACCACATTCATCTGCCTGTTCAGTCCGGCAGCAATTCCGTGCTGAAAGCGATGAACCGTAAATATACCCGCGAGTGGTATCTCGACCGCATCGCCGCCATACGCCGCGCAATTCCTGACTGCGGCATTTCCTCAGACCTTTTTACCGGTTTTCATGACGAGACCGAAGAAGATTTTCAGGAAACTCTCAGCCTTATGCGTGAAGTCGGATTCGATTCTTCGTTCATGTTCAAATATTCCGAACGCCCCGGCACATTGGCTGCACGCACAATGCCTGACAATATTCCCGAAGAAGTCAAGATAGACCGTCTCAACCGCATGATTGCGTTGCAGAATGAGCTGTCGTTGGAGTCCAATCGTCGCGATATCGGCAAGACCTTCGAAGTCCTTGTCGAAGGAGCCGCAAAACGCTCGGCAGAGCAGCGCGTCGGTCGTAATCAGCAGAATAAGACCTGTGTCTTCCCTCGCGGCGACTTCCGCATCGGCGACACTGTAAAAGTGAAAGTCATCGACGCCACCTCCGCCACCCTCATCTGCGACCTCGCAGATTAATCCTCTGTCGGTTCGGTTTTCTTCATTATTCGGTAGGATTCTCTGCCTCCATTTTCCCAGATGTTGAACAGCGCTTGCTCGACAGGCGTGATTATAAAGCCGTCGTTTTTATATTGCGGCGAAGGGAAATCCAAGTCTTTCACGCTGGCAAGCCGTTCTTCCTGAAGTACAAGTCCTTCGAAGGGTCTGTAGCCGAAACTTACATTGTCGAGCAGAAGTCTGAGGTATTCATCCTTATGTTTCAGCCCCTCATCGTTCATGGCAATTTTGAGCAACATCGCCGGATGACCGTATTTCCGCAGATACACGCCTAAGATATGATGATAACCCGTGAAGCCTAAGAACTTGTTAAGATAGTCCACTTCAAGAGAATAAATTACCGCTGTATCTGCATCAGCATATTGCGACATATCTTCTGCCGCAATCACTTCAATAAGCGGTCTGACATCGAGCGCGAGATTTTTATTGTTGAAGCGTAATTCATCCTCAACGACGTGACCTTTGCGAATAATCTGTTTTCTACTTCCGAAATCAATCTTTGGAAATAAGAATGCAGCTTTAGCATCAGCACTTTCTATCGCCACAGGATATATTTCCTCTTCTGACGGATATGCAGGATTGATCAGGAGGTCAAGGCGAGTACGCTCTCGCATGTCAATTTCTTTGAATCCCTCCGGCATATTGATTCTGACATCAAGGAGACGGAGATCTTTGCAGTACTGTTCAAAAGGTGTTAGCTGAATTGAGTCCTTTTTAGCTTTGGATGACGGCTGTGCGATGGTATTTGGAGACGGATGCTTACGGTTGTAATCCCATATTCTATCCAAAACTTCCTCCCCTCCGTTAAATCGAATGGCGTTATCAAGCAATGCTCCGTCTGTTGGTGTCACTATGATTCCGCCTCTGGGGTAATGGCTGGGGAATGCGAGGTCATTCTTTCCTGCGCTCTCGCGTTCAGCCTCTATAAATCCGGCTGCGGGAGAGTTCCCATAATTAACATTGTCAAGAACCGTTTTAATATACTCGTCTTTATGTTTCAGACCCTCGTCAGTCAGCGCAATCTTGAAAAGAAGTGCCGGATGGGCATATTTGCGCAGATAGACTCCGACCGCATGTTCGTACTGACCTATAAATGGAGGGTCGAATTCATAGTCATATATAACGACAGTGTCAGCATTGGCATACTCTGACATATCTTTATCATATATCACATCGATAAGTGGTCTTATATCCAGCTCTCTGTCTCCGCAGTGTGCCCTTAGATCACCTTCTATATAACGACCGTTTCGTAATAAGCCTTCCTGACCGAGTCCCATCAATTGTGGCCATAAAATAACTGCATCACGAGTTTCATTCTCAAGTCCCACTGGATTGGCAGTCCATCCTGGTGACGACTTAAAACCTTCGCGACTCCTCATATCGATTGACTTGAAACCGACTGGAGCCTTGATGTCAATATCAAATTTCTTCAGTTCGGAAATATATTTATTCATCTTCGCTTCCTCGTCCGAGCCGACAAACGTTGTGTCTCTGAACGTATGATAAAAATTCGAAAAATCCATGCGGGCGTTTGCTGCCATGCATGTCATTACCAATGTGAAGAATAGAAAGAGCGCTTTCATCGTCAGTTATGTTAAAGATATTACATTATTTTGCTCTACAAAGTTACGTTGAACGAGAGGTGAAACCAAATAAATGGTGTTACATCTCTATTTTTAACCTATTGGAATGTAGTAAGTTAATCGGTGTGTTTGTTACAGACCTAAAAAAGACCTGCGAAAATCGTCTTATCGGGAGCTGAAGATTGCTCGATCATACGTTTAAGTCGTGAACGCTCGGTGCGGTATGCTCCGTCGCTGGGATAGTTGAGCAATGCAGCTATTGAGCTTGCTGAAAAACCTGCAAAAATCAGCAACACACATTGGTATTGTCGCGGCGTGAGTTTAGGGAACTGTTCGCGGAATTTTACCATGACGTCTGAGCGGTAAGCGTTGACAAAGCTTTCGATTTCCTCTATTACAGCCGGAGAATTCAATTTGTCGATAAAACGGGCGACGTTTCTGCCGAGCACACGCTCGCTTTCCGAAGTTGACGGTGCGTTCTGCCTAAGCTCACATAACGAATCTATTAACTGATAAGGATGAATATGTGAAGTTTCCTCGCTGCGTTCGGCAATTCGATTTTGTAATTGCGAGAGGTCTAAGCGCATATTATCAATATCGTTTACCAAAGACAGAAGTTGCAGCTTCCTGCTACGGAGACGGCGGGAGAAAATGAGATAAATAGCTAAAGCCACGACCGCAAATAGAGCGGCTAACGCTATAAATAATTTAATTTTCAGTTGTGACTGCTGTTCAATGAGTTGTTGTTTATCTATGATTGACCTATAATGCTCATCAAGCAGTTGGGTGTATGGATTTGCGAGGAAATTTGCGCGAGCCTCGTTTGTATTTCTGAATTTGAAACTATCAGACGGCCATTTCTGACGCTCTACTATCAAATTAAGGAGTGAATCATTGATTGCTTCAGAGTGAGTAGGTTTCTGACCTGAGCTTCCGATCATAAAACCTGTACCGCGTATATAGATCGTACTCGTATCGTTTTTGCTGCGGGGAGGATGCTTTGACATCTCTGTCAAGCGGCGATTTTTTGCTTCGTTCGTACTCCGTTCAATATCCCCATTTGTAAGATAATGATGGCTTAATGTAGTGATTGCCATATTATATTCAGTAATGGCAATATTATCAGTGACTGAATCTGCGATTTCTCTGATTTCAAGCAACAGAGCTGTTGCAAGAGAATCATTACCTACCGCGTTGAAATTTCTCGAAGCGGTACTTATACAACTTACGGCATCTTTTAATCTACCAATACTCTGATAATATCTACCGGCGGTTAAGTAATTCTCTCCTCTTTCTTTGGAGTCCGATACCGGAGATCCGGCAAGAGCATAATGAATTTTTGCCAATGAGAGGGTATCATTCAGCCTATGCGCAATATCAAGAGCCCGCTTTAATGCAAGTAGGGTATGATTGTAGTCTTTGCTTATAGCCGGCATACCCCAGCCCAGATACATTCCTAAAAGAAACTGAGCTTGCAGGTCAAGACTGTCGCCGCGTCCGGCATAATAGTCTGCAGCCAATATCAGAAGTGAATCATCGAATTTTTTTCGAGGGAAAGCCATCGAAGTCGCTTTTGATGTCAGAAGAGCGTGGTGTGCACGCATCTCGTCGTCAGCATCTGTCAGATCAAGGCTGTCGAGAACAGCCAACGCCGAATCGGCGAGAGAAACGTTAATCAGCGAGTCGGCACGGTTAAGACCGTCGCCGACTGCTGATTTCCTTTGACATGCACATATAGCTATGCACAGTACTATTATAGTATATAAGAGTCTGCGCATATCAGGTTATTTTGCGTTACGGGCTGCGGCTTGGATGACTTCGGAGAGGGTGGGGTGGCCGTGCACGAGTTCGTCGGCAAGTTCTTCGCGGGTAGTCATGCCGAACATCAGTGCGGCGACTTCTGCGATAAGGTCTGCCGCATGCGGACCGACGATGTGACATCCGAGAATGAAACCGCTGTCACGTGCAAAGATTATTTTGACCGTGCCGTCGCTTTCGCCCATCGCGAGAGCTTTGCCGTTAGCGGCGAAAGCAGCTTTGCCTATCATAACGTCATAGTCCTTCGCGCGAGCCTGCTCTTCTGTCATGCCTACCATTGCCGCTTCAGGCTGAGTGAAAACCGCCGAAGGGATAACGTCGAGGTTGACATCGCTGCCGATCGCGCGACGAGCTTGTGCGGCAGCCGCATGAGCGAGCATACAGCGTCCGTTGACATCGCCGACAGCATAAATGCCCGGCACTGAGGTCTGCATGAGTTCGTCGACTTTGATGAAACCGCGTCCGTCAAGTTCGATGCCGGCGTCTTTTGTGCCTTCAGGGAGCACCGGGCGGCGACCTACAGCCATGACAGCAAGGTCACATTCGAGCGAGTCCTTTCCTTTCTTGCCTTCATAGACGATGCGCAGTCCGTGTTCGACGGCGATAACGCGGGTCGAAGTGAGGAATTTGATTCCGCGACGCGACAATGCCGTGCGCAGACGTTTTGCAATATCGCTGTCAAACGGAGGAAGGACTTCCTTACAATATTCAATAACAGTCACTTCACGACCGAATGCGGCGAGTATCGACGCAAATTCAAGACCTATAACGCCTCCGCCGATAATAGCCACGCGCTGAGGAATTTCTGTCAATGACAGGAATTTATCGCTCGTTACGGTCAGACTTGCACCCGGAATGTCGAGGACGGCAGGTTTCGAGCCTGTAGCGATTATGATATGGTCGGCAGTCAGTTCTTCGCCGTTTACCTTGACTATTTTATCAGGTTTGAGCGTCGCTTCGCCGCGAATGATCTCCACGTCGCGCAGCATCGCTTCCACCCCCTGACGCAATTGGTCCATTACACTGTGAGCACGGTTAACTGCCTTGCCATAGTCTACGGAGAACGATGCAACTTCTACGCCGAATTCGGCTGCTGAACTCACCGTCATCGCCACTGATGCCGATGCGCAGAGACATTTTGTCGGGATACATCCTCTGTTCAGACAGGTTCCACCGAGTTGGTCGCGTTCGATAAGAATTACTTTGCGACCGGCGGCAGCGAGCTCGGCAGCCACTTCGTAGCCGCCGGGACCTCCGCCTATGATTATGAATTCTGCGCTGCGCATAAGTCCTGCCATGAAGTTACGGGATGCAAAGCAGCTTCGGTGTCGTCGGGATGCGACACGGGGGTGTCGTGGGGAGCTTCCTTAACTGTTTCCGGGTCGCTGATTGCTTCGGCTGCGATTTTTCTCATCGCATCGATGAAACTGTCGAGCGTTTCGCGGCTTTCGGTCTCGGTTGGCTCTATCATCAGTGATTCGTGGAACAGCAGCGGGAAATAGATTGTCGGCGCATGGAAGCCGAAATCAAGCAGACGTTTTGCGACATTGAGCGTAGTAACGCCGGTCGATTTGTCTTTCAGACCGTCAAATACGAATTCGTGTTTGCATGGTCCGGGAATGGGCAGCTCGTAGACATCTTTCAGACGGTTAAGCACGTAGTTGGCGTTGAGCGTAGCAAGCGGTCCGACTTTGGCGACATTGACGCCGCCGAGGCCGAGAATATATGCCAACGCACGCACATAGATCGTGAAGTTACCGAGCCAGCCTGAAATTCTGCCGAGCGAAGTGTCCTCGCATACCACGCCTAACGTTCCGTCAGCATTTTTAACTACGCGCGGATTGGGCAGGAATGGTTCGAGACCTTTACGCACACCGACAGGACCTGCGCCGGGACCTCCTCCGCCGTGAGGCGTCGAGAATGTCTTGTGGAGATTTATGTGCATAACGTCGAAACCCATGTCGCCGGGACGTGCGATGCCGAGCATCGGGTTGAGATTCGCTCCGTCATAGTACATCAGACCGCCTGCTTCGTGGACTATGCGGGCGATTTCGGGAATGTTTTTCTCGAACATACCGACGGTGTTGGGGTTGGTCATCATCATCGCTGCGACTGAGTCGTTCAGTTTGCCGCGGAGGTCTTCGACGTCGACAGTGCCGTCGGGAAGGCTCTTGACCTCAACGACCTTGAAGCCTGCGACAGCAGCTGAAGCGGGATTGGTACCGTGAGCCGAGTCGGGAACAAGCACGACGTTGCGACCTGCGTCCTGACGCGACAGGTGATATGCCTTGATGACAAGCAGACCGGTCAGTTCGCCGTGAGCGCCGGCGAAGGGATTGAGTGTGAATTCAGCCATGCCGCCGATTTCACTCAGAGCCTTCTGCAGTTCCCAATAGACAGACAAAGCACCCTGCACACTGTCAGCCGGCTGAAGAGGGTGAAGGCGTGCTATTGACGGAGATGCGGCGAGAGCGTCGTTGATTTTCGGATTATATTTCATCGTGCACGATCCGAGAGGGTAGAAACCGGTGTCGACACCGAAGTTGTTGGTGCTCGAATTGGTGTAGTGGCGCACGACAGTCGGTTCGTCGACTTCGGGAAGCGCGGGAGCGTCCTTGCGGCTGCAGCTTTCGGGAAGTTCGTCGATGTGACGGTCAAAACGGTTTGCCGGCAGACTGTAACCGTGACGACCGGAACGAGAGTGTTCGAATATCAGTTTATCGTAGAGTCGGCGGTTCATAGCTTAATGTTTTTAACGATTGAAACATAGCGGTCAATATCTTCTTTAGACTGCATTTCTGTCACAGCGATGAGTATTTCGCATTCGTCGACTTTCACGCCGCCGAGTATGCCCTGAGCGGCTGTTGCTTCGAGCACCATATCGGCTGTCAGCGGGTCAGCGACGCGGAAAAGAGCCTCGTTGACAAACGGGCGTTCGGGATATTTCAGACGCATGCGACCTGTGGCAGCGAGTCCGTCGGCGAGATAGCGGAGACCTCCGTAACCGAGGTCGTTGATTTTACGCAGACCTTCAGCACCCATAAGAGATAGGTAGACGGCAGTATGGAGAGCCATAAGACCCTGATTTGAGCAGATGTTGGATGTCGCTTTCTCGCGGCGGATATGCTGTTCGCGCGCCTGTAGGGTGAGCACGAACACGCGCTGTCCGTTGCGGTCGGTCGTCGCGCCGACCACGCGGCCGGGCAGCTTGCGCATAAGGGCCTTGGTTGTACACATGTAGCCGAGATAGGGACCGCCGTAGTTGAGCGGCATGCCGAGCGACTGAGCGTCGCCGCAGACTATGTCAGCGCCGAGCGATGCTGGTGTGCGTAGCACTCCGAGAGTCGAAGCCTGGCAGTTCATGATGAAAAGCGCCTTTGCCGCGTGGCATATGTCAGCCCAGCCGTCGTAAGATTCTACGATGCCGTAATAGTTGGGATAGGCTACAATAACGCCGGCAACGTCGCCGGCACCCATCATTGCCTCAAATTCCGCACGATCGGTCACACCTTCGTGTTCGGGAATGACTTCAAGCGTGACATCGTGGTAGCGCGCATAGGTCGATACCACTTCGGCTACGGCGGGGTTGACGGTTGCAGAGATTAGTATGCGGCGTTTCTTGCGCGCGCTGTTGACAGCCATAATCATGGCTTCGGCGGTGGCAGTCGCTCCGTCATACATCGAAGCGTTGCTTATCTCCATGCCGGTGAGGGCGCACATCATCGACTGATATTCGAAGATATACTGAAGTGTGCCCTGAGAGATTTCAGGCTGATAGGGAGTGTAGGCGGTCAGAAATTCAGAGCGTGAGAGAATGGCATCGACAACAGCGGGAGTGTAGTGGTCATAGTAACCTGCGCCGGCAAAGCAGACCATGCGTCGGTTGAGACTTCCGAGTTTGTCGAAGTAGTCGCGGAGTTGCGACTCGCTCATCTCTTCAGGCAGTTCGTATGGCTTGCGGAGTCTGAGTTCCGCAGGCACGTCGCTATAGAGGTCGTCAAGCGACGATGCGCCACACGCCGCAAGCATGTCGGTGACATCTTCCGGCGTGTGGGGAAAATAACGGTGAGCAGACATGTCTGTAGCGTTAAATCAGTGTTTTTCTGCTTCGCAGACTTTTTCGTAAGCTTCAGGCGAGAGGAGTTCCTCGAGTTCCGAGGGGTCGCTCATCTCGACTTTGATAATCCAGTTGTTCATCGGGTCTTCGTTGACCAGACGAGGATTGTCGACGAGAGCTTCGTTTACTTCAACGACCGTGCCTGATACGGGAGAAAAGAGGTCTGACGCAGCCTTTACGCTTTCGATTGCGCCGAAATCCTCGCCTTTTGTAACTTCGTCGTCCTCTTCGGGCATGTCGACATAAACGACGTTGCCGAGCTGGTGAGCTGCGAATTCAGAGATGCCGATTGTGGCGATGTTGCCCTCGATGCGGGCGTATTCGTGGGTGGGAAGATAGTAAAGCATAATGTATTAGTTTTTTATGATTATTTTTTATAATTAGGAGTGTAGAAACGTTTTTTGATAACTTTTGCGGGGAACACTTTGCGGCGCACCTTCACCTGAAGGGGAGTGTCAAGGGCAGCGTGTGCGGCGTCGACGAGAGCCATCGCAATGTTCTTGTCGAGAGTTATCGAGTGGTAGCCCGTGGTTACTTCGCCGACCTTGTTGCCTTCTGAGTCGAGCACTTCATAGCCGTGGCGGGGTATCGCCTGACCATCGACTTCGATGCCGACGATTTTTCGCGCCGGTCCTGATGCTTTTTGTGCGGCGAGAGCTTCACGACCGATGAATTCGGGCTTGTCGAGTTTCACGAATATGCCGAGACCGGCTTCGAGCGGAGTGATGTCGTCGCCGAGTTCGTCGCCGTAGAGGGGCAGACCTGCTTCGAAGCGCAGGGTATCGCGGCATCCAAGTCCGCAGGGCTGAACGCCGGCATGGATGAGTTTCTGCCAGTAGCCGCGGATTTTTTCGGCGTCGGCATAGATTTCGAAGCCGTCTTCGCCTGTATAGCCTGTGCGGCTGACGATGATGTCGCCGATGGTCTTGAATGTATAGAATGTGAGGTCAGACCCGTCGATGCCAAGTACATCGTGCATTATGCGTTCGGCGTCGGGACCCTGAACGGCGAGTTCGCCCCAGCGGTCACTCTGATGGTCGATTTTGACATCGAAGCCTTCAGCGTTTTTTTCAATCCAGGCGACATCCTTGTCGATGTTGGCGGCGTTGATGACTAGGAAGAAATCGTTGTCGCCGCGTTTGTAGACGAGAAGGTCGTCGACAGTGCCGCCGTCGGGGTGAAGCATCATGCCGTAGAGGATTTTTCCGTCGGGCATCTCGCGGACATCGTTGGTGAAGATATGGTTGACGAAGCGTTCGGCGTCGGGACCGGTTACGGCAACTTCGCCCATGTGCGATACGTCGAATACTCCGCATGCGTTGCGCACGGCGCGGTGTTCTTCTTCAATACCGGCATACTGTATCGGCATATCAAAGCCGCCGAAGGGACTCATCAGCGCGCCGAGAGCGACGTGGAGGTCATGGAGACAGGTCGTTTTCATTTCTTGAGTCATGATATATATGGAATGATTTTCAGTTAATAATAAGGTCGATGAACTGAGGTGTGGAAAGTCCGGAGATAATTTCCGAAGTGTCGGTCGCAGAAAGCGCGTGTTCGATTTCGTAATCGACGTAGCGCACGTTTCTGAGGCGGTCGAGCAGAGCGGAGTCGAGATCAGAGAGCAGGAAAAAGTCGCCCTCGATGTCGATGTCGGCGATGCGTCCCTCATGGAGGTCTATACCTACGGCAAATTCACCTACGCCTTCTATGCGGCGGTTGTGACGGAGAGATGCCGAGCTGCGGCGACCGTAAATCCATTCGGGAGTGTAGTATGGGGCTTCCAGTTTCTCTATTTCGGCAATCTGCTTGTCAGTGATAGTCAATTCGCTGTCAGTCATGTAGCCGATAGCATATTTGCGGAAACGCTCAATCGGCATCGACAGATGTTGGTTAAGTGTTGTTATATGTGACGGCACTGATTTGACCATCTTCGACTCGAGCTTGGAGCGCGACGGAGTGATTGCATTTGCCATGTGGCTGAAATCGGTATCATAGAGCATCGTGCCGTGGACGATGCTTCTGCCGGGGACATGGTAAAAAGAGTTGCCTGACACCTTGCGTCCGCCGATGGTAATGTCATTCCGCCCTGTCGCTTCAGCGTCGACACCGAGCGAACGGAGCATGGCGGTTATCATCGCCGTATAGCGGGCGAAAGTTGTCGTTACATGCTCTGACGGCGTTATATATGAGAACATTATGTTGTGACGGTCGGCGAACACACATCCCCCGCCGCTTTTGCGGCGATAAGTTTCTATGCCGTTCTCGCGGCAGTAATCAAGGTTGACTTCCAAATCGATACGCTGGTTTCTGCCGAAAATGACAGTCGGGTCGACCTGCCAGCTGAAAAAATAGTCTGCGGCTGGCAGATTGGCGGCTGCCCATTCCTCCATCGCGAGATAAAACGGGAGCCGGCGTTGCCGTTGGTCATCGATTCTAAGGTGTATCATTGTCAAGCCTGAAAACAATGTCAAATATAGGCATAATTTCGCCTACGCCAAAATTTATCGGACAAAGAAATTACCCCGATGTCACGACAAAATGCCTCAATCGTTTTTTGAAGCGTTTATTAAAAAAGTTTTCCGGAATCCTGCCAAAAAATTTGTGCAATCAGAAAAGATTATCTACCTTTGCACCACGTTAGCCAAAAGCCTAACCGGAAGGAGAGGTGGGTGAGTGGCTGAAACCACCGGTTTGCTAAACCGACGACGGGAGCAATCCTGTCCACGAGTTCGAATCTCGTCCTCTCCGCAAAAAGAGCCAAGCGATTTCGCCTGGCTCTTTTTGCATAAAGGAGAGGCGAGGTTCGAACGTCACGAGTTCGTCATCGCGCAGCGCTTTGCGCAGCAAAGAATCTCGTCCTCTCCGCAAAAAGAGCCAAGCGATTTCGCTTGGCTCTTTTTGCATAAAGGAGAGGCGGGGTTCGAACGTCACGAGTTCGTCATCGCGCAGCGCTTTGCGCAGCAAAGAATCTCGTCCTCTCCGCAAAAAGAGCCAAGCGATTTCGCTTGGCTCTTTTGTTTTGTCTTACAATTCTGACGATTTATAAATGAAATCACAGGTGAATCATAGTTTTAGTCGGAACGGATGCGTCAAGTCGTCTTTATCACAACGTGACACAGACGACTTGGGCGCATTATCCGCCTATACTTAAATTTATAATCAAAAAACTTCCGATAGACCGATGATTAGTTAGCTGAGAATGTAATGTCGGTAGCTGTGCTGGTACCAGGTGTCCAGCTGTTCATGTCTTTGGCAACTTCGAAGACGATGGGCTGGAGATTGGCAACCGAACCTGTAAGGGTTACGTTATATGTATAATAATAGCCCTGCTGCCAGTTGGGAGACCAGTGACCTTCCATGTTGCGCGACAGAACTAAATCGTCTTTTGTGCGACCTGTACCCTTATACAACTCAATGGTGAAAGTAAGCTGAACATCAGAGAACTGATATGCATAGGGGATTACATAGTAGTAACCGGTTTTGGGTTTATTCGCCTGTGTCTGTGCTGAATTGGCAACACCCGTGCCATCTGTTGTCGGGAACTCCATCTGCATGGTGGTGTTCTCTTCCTGACGACGTACATCACTCCATCCCGAAGTCTTGATGAAATTACCCACGTTTCGGAAATTGGTAATTCTTACGTCCTTGATTACGACGTCATAATCCGCTGAGAATTCGCTTGTGAACTGAGCGTCAATCTTGGTGAGGACGTGTTCGAATTGGAAAGAGACATTCGCGTTAGGGTTCGGATTTGCCTCTGTCTTTGGTAAGGCTTTTATTTCTTTTGCCTGAGCGTAAATAAGGTCATGGTTATGCGAAGCGTCGCATCGGTAATTCGAGATATGAAGCTGACGGTCGGCACCGGTGGTGTTGAGTTCAAGACCGACAGTTCCGTATTTGTTGTCCAGTGCAACGTCGGCACAGCTGTAGGCGAAGAAGCTGTAGGTTGCGTCGGGCACCCAGAAGCGTGTACCGCTGTAGGTCCATGAACTACCTTGTTTGGTCACGGCGTCACCACCGAAAACCTGAATAGGATTGGCAACCTGGTTCTCTTTGGTGTAGAAACCATAGACAAGGAACTTGTCGAGATTATCAACAGTAAGGTCGCCTTGCTGAGCATCGGCGCGGCTCTGTTTCAACACGGTGTTTTCAAAACCGATGGCATTGCTCTGTTTGCTGACATCAACAATTTCTTCGGAAGTACAGGCTGAGAGTGCAACGGCACCCAAAGCGAGATAAAAGAGTTGTTTCTTCATTTTTAGATTATTTTTTAAGTAATTTATTTCGATGTTATTTTTTTTGAGTTTCTTACAGATTATGGTTCAACTTCAATGGGCAGGTCGATGATATCGTGCTCCGGCCAGTCGGTCACGTCGACGTTAAATCCGGAGTCGCTGGCGCCAATCTGGTCTTCAATGCGGATGCCCGAGATTGTTATCACTCCGCCGCGCGGCTGATTCTTGAGCTGGTCGGCGATGTCGTAGTTGAATTCGACGCTCTTGCCGTTTGTAAGCATTATCTCGAGATTGAGAGAGTAGGGGCGCTCGGTGGTTTCTGACTCGGTTCTGCCATAATATTCGTCAGGGAAACCGGGTGTGCCGAACGAGCGTACATGAGCCTCGCAACCGTATGGCTTGATATCGCAGTCATAAAGAATGACTGACGCGTTCTCTGACGTTCTGCCGTCACGCAGATAGACCGACTCAGCCATACCGCCGATAGCTCCGCGGGCGAGAGCGACGTGCTCCAAGCCGTATTCAAATTCGTAGCGGATAACATAGGTGTAGACCAACGGCTGCATCTTGACGTCGAGCGAGAGATGGTCGTGGATGTTGAACGACGGAGCTTTTTCGACATAGGCGGCGTAGAGGACGTCGGGAGGGTTGGTGGAACGCACGTCGGGATGATGCTCGTTGATGTATGACAGACCGGAGCGCGAGCGCGAGGTGGCGGATGCACGGGCATCGTTCAGCGACGCTACATCGGACAGCATGATATATTCGGTGTCACCGTTGTAGAGCAGGTATGACTGACCTTCGCCAAGGTCGACCATAAATTCGTCGCCTTCGGGTTTGAGATATTTTTCGCCCGTTGTTCCGTCGGGTTTGGTTATCACCATATTGACCCATTCGGGACGTTCGGGGCGCATGTCGTCATATTCGAAGCCATGCTTTGCGGCGTCCCAGTTGGCGGCATGGTTCATGCCGTAGTCGCGCTCCCATTCATGCTCCCACGCCAGTCCGAGCGACAGTGAGGGATAGTGGTCGTAGCACAATTCATCCCTGCACGATGTCAGCTCTGACATCACCGCCATAATGACGGCTATGAATAAAATTCTTGATAATTTCATAGTGCGGAATTGACTTTGGAGAGTTTAACAGTTTGATCAAATCGCCATGCGATTGAAAATTTGAGTTTCAGCGGACCGAAGTAGTTGAGAGACTTGGTCATCAGATAGACTTTGTGTCCGTGGACAGGTTCGTACTCCTTGTAACGGGTGTACATGTAGCCTGCGCCGATTTCAGCGTCGAACGACAGGTTTTTGGTAATCGGCCACATGTAGCCGAACGAAAGACCTGCCATGCCGCCTTCGCCCTTATAGCCGTGACCACCGTTTTGGAGCTGGTAGAGTCCGCCGCCGACAAATGCACCGACATACATGCCGTGCCAGCGGGCGCGGGGATTGATGTGATAGCGCACTTCGGGCGAGACCATGGCAAGACGGTAGATTTTGTTTTCGCTGAATTTCCACCATGCTACATCGCCTTCGAGAGAGACTGACCATTTATCATTGATGAGCCACTCAAGTTCAAGGTTAGGCATGAGGGCGGCATCATAGAGAAGGTTTGTCTTCAGGGCGAAGCGCTGTATTTCGGCGGTCTGAGGGGCTTCGACGGTGTCGTAGCTGACAGAGCTGCCGGTGTCATCTGAGTCCTCGGAGATATCGGAGATCTCTGAGGACTCTGAGATCTCGGGTGCCTCAGTGGTCTCGGGAGCCGGAGCTGATTTCGTGTATAGCAATATTGCGACACCATTGCGCAGTTCGGGGAATAGGTTGGCGAACAGCCAGTTGTAGGTTCTGCCTCCGTTCAAATCCATAAGCTGCTTCTTGCGGCCGTCGATGATTTTGCCGTGTGAATCGAAAACCCATACAGGGGTGTTGTCGAGGATGTCGAGAATCTTTTCACGTGCAGGCACATCAGGGTTCTCGGCGACCATGCGACGGAGTTCGTCCCATGCCACACCCTTTGGCAGGGCTTCAATCAGAGCGGGGTTTACATCGGCGTGGCGGGTGAGATAGTCGACCATTGTGTTGCATCGGTGTTCGGCAAGTCGCTCATTCGCGCGGTCGTTTCCGTCTGGAGACGCGTATGCGCGTATGACAATGCGCTCGATGTCATCAGCCGCAGCTACTTCACGCAAATGGTTGACGAGGTTTTCCATCGTCGCGCGGTTATTGCCTAACGAGGGGTCGAACTGACGGTGGCCTATGCGGAAATACACCTTCGCCGAGTCGGCAGGAGTGCCGTCGGTGAAAGCGGATGCGGAGAGCGTCGTCAGGACAACTAATATATATGCAAATAGTTTTTTCATATATATTCCCATGTCGGTGCTATAAGGATTCATGTCTGATATCTACCACTCAGTTTTGGTGCAAATCGTTTGATTGCAATTGGTTACTATATGTGACGCGCAGCTTTATTCCGAGGTTTCAGCTGTCGTCTGTTGCCACTTTTAAGGAGATGTCTGCGTAAAAGACACCTAATTTAATTTCAAAGTTACGAAAATATTTTATAATAGCCAATAGATATCATGGTTTTTTTGTTTTCATTGTGAACCATATTTAGAAAATTAGCAGGAAGACGTTCTTGGACCGTTGATTGAAAATTTGAAAAGTTGGTGGTTGCAGTGAATCATAATCGGTTGTTTTTGTATGTACATGCCATCGGCACGCCGGTTAATAAAGCGAAAATCGATTTTGTGATCCGGATGCGACTCGAACGCATGACCGTCTGCTTAGAAGGCAGATGCTCTATCCAGCTGAGCTACCGGACCGACCTTTTGCGGATGCAAAGTTACACAGAATTTTTGGTTTGGCAATGAACATCGCGGTTTTATTGAATTTTTTACCCCGCGGAAGCAAACAATGAGGGGGTGTCGGGTGTTAGATAGATAAAGAAAACGAAAAGTAAAACCATTAAATAAGAAAAGATATGAGCGATTTTAACGAATTGATAAAAGACGAAAAACCTACATTGGTTGATTTTTATGCAGAATGGTGTGGTCCCTGTAAGATGCAGGCTCCTATTATCGAAAAAGTGAAGGCTGAAGTTGGCGACACTGCCAATGTGCTGAAAATCGATATCGACAAGAATGAAGCGGTGGCTCGCCGTTACAACGTGCAGTCGATTCCGACACTCATTCTGTTCAAGTATGGCGAACCTGTCTGGCGTGCCGTAGGTCTTCAGCAGCAGGATGTGCTTGTCGATAAAATCCGCGACTATGCCAAGACAAAGAGCGACGAACGTTTCAATCAGTAATTTCTCGTTCTCCTATATAATCTCCTCTTGAAAGACCTGCGCTGTGTGGCGCGGTCAAAAAAATAAAAGATGTCCGGTTTCAGCCGCATGGCGGCGCCGGACATCTTTCGTTATGTCGTGTTGTTGACTCGGTTTATGCCAGACAGAGTATGAGAGCCTGGGCGGCGACCACGCGGAGGAACATCGTCAGAGGATAGACTGTCGAATAGGCGACGGCGGGAGCGTCGTTGCCGGTCGAGTTGTTGGCGTAAGCGAGGGCAGGGGGGTCGGTGCATCCGCCAGAGAAGAGACCCATGATGGTGAGGAAATTAATTTTGTCCTTGCCGCGGGCGATGAGTCCGACGACAATCAGAGGCACGACGGTGATGACGAAGCCCCAGATTACCCACCACATGCCTGTAGTGTTGAATACTGCGTCGGCGAACCCTTTGCCGGCTGAGATGCCGACCGATGCGAGGAAGAGACAGATGCCGAGTTCGCGCAGCAGCAGAGATGCTGACGATGATGTGTAGGTGATTAGTTTCGCTTTATATCCGAAGCGGCTCAGAAGGATGGCGACCACGAGCGGACCTCCGGCGAGACCGAGTTTCATGCCGAAGCCGAGGTTGACAGAGCCGAGGATGATGCCGAGGATGATGCCGATGAAGATGGTGATGAGGTTCGGCTGGTTGAGTCGTTTCATCGAGTTGCCCAGACGAGCGGCGAGACGGTCGATATCGTCGAGGTTGCCCACGACGGTTATGCGGTCGCCCATCTGCAGGCGGAGGTTGGGCGAGGCGAGCAGGTCGACGCCGGCGCGGTTGACGCGGGTTGCGTTGAGCTGATAGCCGTTGTGGAGACGCAGCGAACCGAGGGCGACGCCGTTATATTCGCTCTTTGTGATAAGGATGCGGCGCGAGAACACCGGAGTCGGCGTAGACTCCCAGTCCATTTCTATCTGCGGACCGAGGACTGCGGTGAAACGGTCGGCGTCGACAGCCGAGCAAACTATCAGCAGGCGGTCGCCGACATGGATTTGTGTCGATGATTTTGGTATCGTCACCACGTTGTCGCTGCCGACGAGTCGGGAGACGACGAAGTTGCACTGAATTACGTCATGCAACTGTAGCAGTGTTCTGCCGTCGACGAGTTTGTTCGAGACTTCGACCGAAAGGAGGAAGGGCTTGAGCTGTGCGCTTTCCTGGTCTTCCTCGATTTTCTTTATCTCGCCTTCGGTCGAGATACCGAAGATGCCTTTGATGACAAACATCGAGAGGATGATGCCTACGACGCCGAGGGGATAGGCGGCTGCATAACCCGAAGCCATGAGGTTGGCTTGTTCGGGACTCTGATACATCTGACTGACGGTCTGCTGCGCGGCGGCGAGACCGGGGGTGTTGGTGACCGCGCCGCTCATCACGCCGACAAGGGCGTTGATGTCGTCGATATTACCGAAGTAATAGATGCCGAGCACAATCAGGACGTTGAGGAATACAATCAGCACCGCGAGGAAGTTGAGTCTCATGCCGCCCTTCTTGAACGACGAGAAGAAACCGGGACCAACCTGTAGACCGATGGAGAAAATAAAGAGGATTAAGCCGAACTCGCGGACAAACTTCAGGATATTGTCGTTGACGATGTAGCCGAAATGTCCCATGAGAATACCGACGAACAGAACGAAAGTCACACCGAGCGAGACTCCGCAGATTTTCAGTTTGCCGATGAAGATGCCCGCCGCGATGACGAACGAATAGAGCACAAGAGTGCTTGCTATCGATTCATTTCCCGGCATAAGCAGGTCAAATATCCAATCCATAAAGAGATGTGTTGATATATAATTATTTGTATTGCTTTTCGAAAGCTGAAAGTGCTATGTTGAAGCAGTAAATTGTAACCTTTGGAAATTGCTCCGCAAAGTTACGGAAAAATTTCCGTATTCGTATTCTCTTTGCCACTCTTTTTAGTCATTATTTCCTTGCTATTATATAATAATGTGTAGTACATGTGGCAGCATGATGGTACAGCAGGGATATATGAAGATTTTCTGTTAGTGCAAATTGCTTCTAATTGATTGTGCGTTAATCGTCATGAATTGTGAAATGCAGTTTTAATCCAAGTTAAAACGTACAGGGTCCTGGAAAAACGTGACATCGGATTGGTTTACCGTGTAACTTTGCAATCGAAAATTAGCGGTCATGGCTTGTGTGGGTGGCTGTAACCGCTGTTAGATTGATGGGCGTGGTGACTAATCGCTGATTGCATAAATTTTGAGTTTATGTGCAGTTTTTTTTGCGGAGTATTTGGCAGTGACGAAACAAATTCGGATATTTGCAAAAAATACCCGGTTAGATGGAGACACTGAAAAGTTTTGAAGACCTGTTGGACCGATATATTGCTTCGGGAGCGAGGAAGCGCGCTGCGATAGTCTGTCCGAATGACGACCATACTGAATATGTCGTACGCCGATGCGCGGAAGATAATCTTGTCGACCTCGTGTTGCTGCTTGATGGCGGCGAATCGGCTGATTTCAAAGCTTTTTGCCAGCGTTTTCCGTCCGACCGCATCGAGCTTGTCGAATGCGGCGACACCATGTCGGCAGCGCGTGAGGGCGTGAGATTGGTTCACGACGGAGAGGCTCAGGTGCTGATGAAAGGTTCGCTTACGACGGACACAATTCTTCGTGCGGTCATTGACAAAGACGGCGGAAACGGTCTGATAGAGCCGGGTAATGTGATGAGTCATCTTACGCTCGTCGAAGCTCCGGTCTATCATAAGATGTTGATGTTCTCCGACGCGGCGGTTATCCCCGCGCCGACGCTTGAGCAGTTCGATGCCATGGTCAGGTATGACTGCGACGTGTGCCGTAAGTTGGGTATTTCTAGTCCTAAAATCGCGCTAATTCACTTCACGGAGAAAATTAATCCGAAATTTACCGTAACGACTGATTATGTCGAGTTGATGGCGCGGGCTGAGGTCGGCGCATACGGAGAGGTCGCCATGGCGGGACCGATGGATGTCAAGACGGCGTGTGACCTTGAAAGCGCACGGATAAAGAAAATCGCCTCTGATGTTGTCGGAGATGCCGATGTGCTTATAATGCCCGACCTTGAAGCCGGCAACACCTTCTATAAGACCGTGTCGTATTTCGGTAAAGCGCGTATGGCAGGACTCGTCACCGGCACAACCGCCCCCGTAGTAGTGGCATCGCGCGCTGATTCGGAAGAATCCAAATTCTATAGTCTAATTCTCGCCTGCATGGCATCATAATAATTCGGTTGGCAATGAAGATATTTGTAATCAATCCCGGCTCGACATCGACAAAATTCGCGGTTTATGAAGACGAGACTATAAAATGGAAAGGCTGTGTGCAGCATCCGGTCGACGAACTGGCGAAGTTCGAACATGTCAACGACCAGCTCGCCTACCGCAACGAAGCCATGCATAAATTGCTTGAGGATAACGGCATAAAACCCGACTTTGATGCTGTTATAGCTCGTGGAGGTCTGCTGAAACCTACGCCCGGCGGCGTCTATCGCGTCGACGATAAGATAAAACACGACCTGATATATGCCGAAATGGAGCATGCTTGCAATCTTGGCGGACTGATGGCTGACGAATTTGCAGCGTCGATTGGTTGTCCGGCTTTCATCGCCGACCCTGAGGTGGTTGACGAGCGCATTCCCGAGGCATGTCTGTCCGGTCTGCCTGGTATGAACCGCAAGTCGATATTCCACGCCTTGAACAGTAAGGCTGTCGCGCGCCGCTATGCGCGTCTCAACGGGCTAAAATATGAGGAGCTGGACTTGATTGTGGTTCATCTCGGCGGAGGAATTTCGGTCAGTGCTCACTGTCATGGTAGAGTCCATGATGTGAACAATGCTCTTGACGGAGATGGTCCTTTCAGTCCGGAACGCGCCGGCACTCTCCCTGCCGCCGACCTTGTAGACCTCTGTTTCAGCGGCAGATACACACAGCGCGAACTCCACAAACTGCTCAACGGTAAAGGCGGTCTTACCGCCCATCTCGGCATCAACGATGTCGCCGAGGTTGTGAGCAGAGCCGAAGCCGGCGAGGAACCGTTCAAGGGGGTGCTCGATTCGATGCTATACAATGTCGCATGTCAGGTCGGTGCGCGCGCTGTCACTTTGAAAGGTCATATCGATGCGATTATCCTCACAGGCGGTATCGCCCACAGCCAATATTGTGTCGATAAACTCAGCTCGTGGATTGACTGGCTTGCCCCGATATCCATCCGCGCAGGTGAAGACGAACTCGGCGCGCTGGCGTTCAACGCCTACGGAGCGATGACAGGTTCGCTGCCCCTTACCACCTATAATCCGGAATGAGTTTGCATCATCTCAGCCGATAATCGGCTCAAAGACGCTTGATATTCAAAAAAGAATTTGTAACTTTGAAAAATCAAATCTACAAATTGAATTATGCGTCAAATCCTGCTTTGTCTCGTTCTGTTGCTGCAATGCGCTTTAATTGCAACTGGAGCGCCGATTGACGAGGCAAAAAAATTATACCAGAGCGGCAATTATGCCGAGGCTGCCGCTAATCTCGAAATACTCCGGAAGGCATCTCCGCGCGACGGCAACGTGAACTATTATCTCGGTGCTTCGCTCGCCGCGCTCGGCAGAAATGACGAAGCAGTTGCACCTTTGAAAACTGCCGAGAGCCGTGGCGTTGCTGATGCATCTCGCATACTTACCGAGATAGCCCTTGATAACTATGACATTGATGCTGCTGACGAATATCTCGACAATTGGACTGCGAAACTGAAGAAAAACAAGAAGGCTGACCTGTCGCAGACCGACGAACTCCGCAGCCGTCTCGTGATGATGCGCAATATGCTCGAACGCGTCGAGAAAATCGAAGTCGTCGATTCGATTACTGTCGACTCAGTCGATTTTTTCACCCATTACCGACTTTCTCCCGAAGCTGGTCGGCTGCTTTCTCCCGAAGATGCAGCGGTCAAGGCGCGCACGTTGGTCTATCTTCCACAGAACAACCGCGAGATGATATGGGCTGAGAGCGACTCGACAGGTAATGCCGTGCTTATGTCGGCGTCGATACTCGACGACGGAACGATTGACAACGCCGCTCCGCTCAACGGTGATTTCCCTGACGACGGAGATGCCGATTTCCCCTTCCTGATGCCTGACGGTATGACACTCTACTTCGCTGCGACCGGAGAGGCTTCGCTTGGAGGATATGATATTTTCATGACCCGCCGCAGCGACGACGGCTTCCTTCAGCCTCAGAATCTCGGCATGCCGTATAATTCGCCATATAACGATTATATGCTTGCCATCGACGAGGCGACCGGTGCGGGCTGGTTTGCGAGCGACCGTTCACAGATACCCGGAAAGGTGACCATCTATGTGTTCGCCCCTTCGCAGATCCGCGTCAACTATGACCCCGATGACGAGACTCTTGCTGCCAAAGCCAGATTGGCTTCAATTGCTTCTACCCAGACATCGGCAGCGTCCGCTCTTCGCGGTAAAATAGCCGGAATAGAGGAGGGGGGCAGACAGAAACCACGTCAGGCGAAAGACTTCGAACTGATTCTCGGGGATGGCAAGGTCTATACATCGCTTTCAGATTTTCAGAACCGCCAGGCTGGATTGGAAATGGCTAAACTACTTGGCGAACAGCAGAGGCTTGAGGCTCAGCAGCAGCGGCTTGACGATTTGAGAGAGCGTTACCGCAAAGGCGACCGCTCTGTCGCCGACGATATTCTTGACGCCGAGGCGGCAGTAGATTTCATGCGTGAGAGTGTCACCGATTTGAAAAATAAAGTCATAAGACTCGAAACCCGTTGATAATAACTGATTAACCAATCAAAATATATATGGAACTGACTCTTATCATACTGATTGCAGCAGGTATCGTACTTTTAATCCTGTTTTTCTATTACTGTCCGTTCTTTCTCTGGATTTCAGCCAGAGTGAGCGGTGTCAGGATATCGCTTATCCAGCTTGTGCTGATGCGCATACGTCAGGTGCCGGCGAGCATGATTGTACGTGCGATGATTGAGGCTCACAAGGCAGGTCTGAAAGACATCACACGCGATGATCTCGAAGCACACTATCTTGCCGGAGGTAACGTCGACAAAGTTGTCCACGCTCTCGTTTCGGCGGCAAAAGCCAATATCGACCTCGGTTTCAAAATGGCGACAGCCATTGACCTTGCCGGTCGCGATGTGTTCGAGGCTGTGCAGATGAGCGTCAATCCCAAGGTTATCGATACTCCGCCTGTGACAGCAGTAGCTAAAGATGGTATTCAGTTGATTGCCAAGGCTCGTGTTACGGTCCGAGCCAACATCCGTCAGCTTGTCGGTGGAGCAGGGGAGGATACGGTTCTCGCCCGCGTAGGCGAAGGCATTGTCTCGTCGATAGGTTCGTCTGTAAGCCACAAGCAAGTACTCGAAAATCCCGACTCGATTTCGAAACTCGTGCTCAAGAAAGGTCTTGACTCGGGCACGGCGTTTGAAATTCTCTCAATCGATATCGCCGATATCGACATAGGTCGTAACATCGGTGCCGCCCTTCAGATTGACCAGGCTCAGGCAGACAAGAATATCGCACAGGCGAAGGCTGAGGAACGCCGCGCTATGGCAATCGCTCTCGAGCAGGAGATGAAAGCAAAGGCGCAGGAAGCCCGTGCGAAGGTGATAGAAGCCGAAGCTGAACTGCCCCGCGCTATGGCGGAAGCCTTTGTCAAAGGTAATCTCGGCATTATGGACTACTACAGAATGAAGAATATAGAAGCTGACACGGAGATGCGCGAAAATATCGCCCGTCCGGCTGATACTCCTGCTTCTCCTAAAAAATAAGATATAAGAACCAATTATTTGTAATTTGCTATGACCTCTTTTCTCATTGCGCTCGCCGTCCTTATCGGCGGGTATATAATCTACGGTGCGGTCTGCGCGCGGATTTTCGGCGTCGACCCTAAGCGTCCCGTGCCTTCCGAAACACGCCGCGACGGCGTCGACTTCATACCGTTGCCCACATGGAAGGTGTTTCTTATCCAGTTTCTGAATATCGCCGGTCTCGGTCCGATTTTCGGTGCCATAATGGGTGTGATGTTCGGACCTGCCGCCTTTCTTTGGATTGTTATCGGAACGATTTTCGCCGGCGCTGTCCACGACTTCATGTCGGGTATGATGTCGCTTCGCAGTGGCGGCGATTCGCTGCCCGAACTTGTCGGTCGCGAACTCGGTCCGTCAATCAAACAGACCATGCGTGTCGTTTCGGTCGTGCTGCTTATTCTTGTCGGGGCGGTTTTTGTCATCAACCCCGCTGACCTTCTCGCCGGCATGACACCCGATGTACTTGACCGTACATTCTGGATTGGAGCCATTTTCCTATATTATATACTGGCGACACTTCTTCCCATCGACAAACTTATCGGTAACTTCTATCCTGTATTCGGACTTGCGTTACTGTTCATGGCTGCAGGTCTGCTGTTCGTGCTGTTGTTCGGCGGGCATACCATTCCTGACGGCTTTGCCGAAGGTCTGTTCAACCGTCGTCCTAACCCCGAGGCTACGCCGATATTCCCTATGATGTTTGTCAGCATTGCATGCGGTGCGATTTCCGGTTTCCATGCCACTCAGTCACCCATGATGGCGCGCTGTCTCAAAAACGAACGTCTTGCGCGTCCGATTTTCTATGGTGCGATGGTGGCCGAAGGCATCGTGGCTCTGATTTGGGCTGCCGCAGCCATCACATTCGTGGGCGGTTATGGCGAACTCGCAGATTATATGGCAGAACACGGGGGCAAACCCGCTACTCTTGTAAATGATATTTCCATTACATGGCTCGGCTCGGTTGGCGGTATCCTTGCTTTGCTCGGTGTTGTCGCAGCTCCGATTACCACCGGTGATACGGCTCTTCGCTCAGCACGTCTTATCGCTGCCGACTTCCTGAAATTCGACCAGAAACCGATACTCAAGCGTCTTGCGGTAAGTCTTCCCATATTCGCGTTGTGTTTCGGAGTGATGATGATTGACTTCAATGTGCTGTGGCGTTATTTCGCGTGGGTCAATCAGACACTTGCGGTCTTCACCCTGTGGGCAATTTCTGTCTATCTCGCCCGTCATAACAAGCCTTACATTATCGCCCTTCTGCCTGCGCTGTTCATGACCATGGTGAGTGTCAGCTATATACTTTACGCACCTTCACCCGAAGGCTTCGGTCTTGGTTTGCTGCCGGCGTTGTTGAGTGCGGCTCTGGTGGCTTGTGTGACACTCGGGCTCTTCATCCGCTATATCACTCTCCTACGCTCGGGTCGTCTGATTCATGAAGTTGGATATTGATATGGATATAATTGAGACTTTAGGTTCTGACAGAAAGTACACATTACACGCCCATACACAGTTCTGCGACGGAAGAGCTGATATGGAAGAATTTATTAAAGCGGCTGTAGACAGTCGCTTTACCCATTATGGGTTCTCGCCTCATTCGCCTGTGCCGATTGAATCGCCATGCAATATGGCTTTCGAGGATGTTCCGGCTTATCTGGCTGAGGTTGACCGTCTCAAAAAACTGTACGGAGACCGCATAAACATTTATGCGTCAATGGAAATCGACTATCTCGGTCCGCAGTGGGGACCTTCACACGAATATTTTGCCTCGCTGCCTCTTGACTACCGTATCGGCTCGGTTCATTTCATTCCTGCACCATCGGGGAAATTGATTGATATCGACGGTAGTGCCGAACGTTTCAAAGAGAATATGAAACTGCATTTCGGAGATGATTTGCGTTATGTCGTCGACTCCTTTTTTGATGCATCTGTCGCAATGGTCGAGGCGGGAGGTTTCGATATCATCGGACACTTCGATAAAATCGCGCAGAATGCTTCGTATTATAATCCCGGTGTTGAGGACTGCGACTGGTTTGTGAAACGGGTGAATGAACTGATAGATGTTATATGCGAGAAGAAACCGGTTGTAGAGATAAACACCAAGGCAAAGAAGGTTCACGGGCGTATATTTCCATCAGAACGTTATCTGCCGCGGCTGATTGCCGCAGGGGTTCCGCTGATAGTCAACAGCGACGCCCATGTTCCGTCACTTATCGACGCTTCGAGAGACTATGCATTTGAGTTAATTGACCGCATTACTGAGTGATGGCTTCGAAAGGTGACATAATCCGAAGACTCGAGCTGCTTGCTCCTGCCCGCGACTGTGCAATCGGTAGACAGGCGATTATCCATGGTGCGGATGCAGTTTACATCGGAGCTGATGCATTCGGTGCACGAGTGGCGGCTGCAAATCCGGTCGATGATATAGCGAGGCTGGTTGACTTTGCCCACTCTTATAATGCCCGGGTCTATGTCACAGTCAACACGCTTATATACGAGAATGAACTGCGTCGCGTCGAGGACCTTATCCGGTCGCTATATCGCGTCGGAATCGATGCTCTTATTGTCCAGGATCTTGGCATTCTGCGTATGGATATCCCGCCTATCGCGTTGCATGCCAGCACGCAATGCGACACCCGCACACCTGAGAAAGCCAGGTTTCTTGAGGCTTGCGGTTTCTCACAGATTGTCCTCGCACGCGAGCTTTCGCTTGAGCAGATTCGCGGGATTGTCTCGGCTGTCTCTGTTCCTGTCGAGGCTTTTGTCCACGGAGCATTGTGCGTGAGCTACAGCGGCGATTGCCAGGCGAGTCTATTTGCAACAGGTCGTAGTGCGAATCGCGGTGAATGTGCTCAGATGTGCCGTCTACCTTATAGTCTGACCGATGCTGCCGGCAATCGCCTTGCTCCTGATGCTCATTATCTGTCGTTGCGCGACATGAATCGTCTTGACCGTCTCGCCGAACTGGTAGACGCTGGGGTCACTTCGTTCAAGATTGAGGGTAGGCTGAAAGAGAGTGACTATGTCCGTAACACTGTCGCGACTTACTCTACTGCGCTTGACAAGGTGATAGGGCAGTCTGGAAATCGCTTGACACGATTGTCATCAGGAGAGGTGGAGCTGAATTTCCATCCCGACGTCACTCGCTCGTTCAACCGTCGTTTTACATCATATTTCATGGACGGTCGTCCCTCTGGCGCAGAACGTATGGCTTCGCTTGACACGCCTAAGTGGATAGGCGTTGAAATCGGTAAGGTCGTCTCGTCAAATGGTAAGAGCATAAGAGTAAATTCAAAAGCCGAACTCAACAATGGCGATGGACTCGGCTACTTCAGTTCTGACGGACAGTATTGCGGTTTCAGGGTCAACAAGGTCGAAGGCGCGGTCATCTATCCGGCATCACCTGTGACCGTAAATCCAGGAACAATTCTCTACCGTAACCGCGACAAACGCCGTGACGATGAGATGGCGCGTCAGACAGCTGTGCGTCAGATTCCGGTCAGTGCCGTTTTAAGGCGCGTGAACGATAGCTTAATCGCATTGCGCCTGACCGATGACCGCGGAAAGCATGCCGAAGTTGTGTGCGAATGTGCGGCTGAAGTGTCGCGTACTCCTCAGCGCGACAACCGCCTTCGGACATTGTCACGTCTTGGAGACACGATTTACAGGCTGCTTTCCGTTGATGACACTCTCGGCGATGACAGCTTTGTGCCGGCTTCGGTGCTTACAGATTTGCGGCGTCGCGCAGTCGAAGCTCTTGACCGTACGCGACGAGCTTCCTATACCTATGATTATCGCCGTCAGGAAAGCGAGGTGATTTCACCTTTCCGTGACGGGGCTTTGGACCGTCACGATAATGTCGCGAACAGTCTCGCGCAACGCTTTTTTGAAGACCATGATATAAATGTCGCTGAACCGGCGGCTGAAGTTTCGTTGCCCGACCGAACGGAGGATCGCAGGGTGATGACTACGCGCTACTGTCTCCGTCGCGAATTGGGGGCTTGTTTGCGCACAAAACAGTGTGACAGATTACCGCGTGAACTCTATCTCCGTGCCCCGGGTGTGACCTACCGTCTTGATTTCGACTGTGCGAACTGTCGGATGAAAGTTGTTTTGCCTGCAATAGAAGGTTAAATTATGAATTGATACGTGAAATAGATTGGAAAAACCGATTTATTTCATTAACTTTGAAGCATAATATTAAAATCCTGAATTCTATTCCCACGATATAATAAAATAATAACCTATCAATACTACCAATCATGAAATCGAGCAGAAGGACATTCCTTAAAACTCTCGGCGCGGCTGGACTTTTCACAATCATTCCGCGTCACGTCCTCGGTGGCAATGGATATATCCCACCAAGTGATCAACTTACACGCGGTATTATCGGTGTCGGTGGCATCGGACGCTCACCCTCCCATTTCAACAGCGACAAGACCTGCCGTCTGGTGGCACTTTGCGATGTTGACCGCAACCATCTTGCTTCAGCAGCCAATATGGCAAAAGAACGTTTTGATGAAAACGTCGCCCAGTACCATGATTTCCGTGAACTTATCACAGACCCCAATGTAGATATCGTACATATCGCCACACCTCCTCACTGGCATGGCATAATGGCTGTCGAGGCAGCCAAAGCCGGCAAGGATATCTGGTGTGAGAAGCCTATGACCCGCACCATCGGTGAAGGTCAGAAAGTCAAGGAAGCTGTTGAGCGTTATAACCGTATATTCCGTCTCAACACCTGGTTCCGTTTCAAGGATACATTCTACGGTCTTGGCACGGAAGTGCAACCTCTCAAGAAACTTGTTGCCAGCGGCATGCTCGGCTGGCCTCTGAAAGTCACTGTTTCGGGTGCTACAGGCTTCGCTTGGAAATTCTTCTGGACAGGTCGTGAAAATCTTGTTCCTCAGGCTGCTCCCGAAGAACTCGATTATGACATGTGGCTCGGTCCGGCTCCCTACAAGCCCTATAACCCCCACCGTGTCCATCAGACATTCCGCGGCTACTGGGATTATGACGGCGGCGGTCTCGCCGACATGGGTCAGCACTATCTCGACCCGGTTCAGTACTTCCTTGGCAAAGACAACGATCTTCCCGTGAAGATAGAGGTTGACGCTCCCCAGCAGCACCCCGACGCAGTCGGCATCTGGCGTAAGATTACTTACACTTATGCTGACGGTTGCCAGATTGTGCTCGAAGGCGAAGGCTATGAAAGCCAGG
This sequence comes from uncultured Bacteroidales bacterium, assembly GCA_947175535.1. Classification (GTDB taxonomy): domain Bacteria; phylum Bacteroidota; class Bacteroidia; order Bacteroidales; family Muribaculaceae; genus CAG-873. Next base: position 9,263 of record CAMWNF010000001.1, on the reverse strand, counting down.
GTAAGGTACCTTACATCGAAGGTCCCAACGGCAAAGTCTACAAAGGCTTCGAATGCACAATTCCTGACGTGATGAATAAGATTGCCGAAATGCCTGACCCCGAACCACAGCGCACTGATTTCCTCCAGTGTGTACGCGACCGTCAGAAATTCGCGCTCAACGAGGACAACGGTCACAACAGCTGTACGCTCGTCAATATGGGCACAGTCGCTCTCCGTCTCGGCAGAAAAGAGCTCTCGTTTGACCCGCAGACCCGCACATTCATCAATGATGACGCGGCAAACGCTCTTATCAATCAGCCGATGAGAGGCAACTGGACAATCTAACCATTCATCAATCACACTAACATAGCACAAAAATGAACAGACGTTCTTTATCTATCATACTGTTGTCATTGTTTCTGAGCGTTGGATTTTCATCCTTCGCTCAGCTTGACAGCCGTAACCGCACTGCCGAGACTATAATTTCCGACGGTCTCGCGCAGCTCCCGGCTAAAAATCAAGCAACTTATAACGAAGTCATCGGTGAGATGGCAGCAACCGGTCAGAAAGGCATCGAGATGCTTGCCGGCATGCTCAAACCCGCCGATAAAAATCAGAATGCCGTATTTGAATACGCTATCGACGCAATCGTCAGCTATGCTACGCATGCCGACAACGCATCTGTCCGTCAGGGCATCCACGATGGCCTGGTTGAAGGTCTGAAGAAATGCACCGACGACGCAAACCGCGCGTTCCTCATGACTCAGCTCAACAAACTCGCGAGCAAGGGTGACGCTCAGCTATATGCTTCATATCTGTCCGACCCCTATCTCCGTCATTACGCCATCAGCGGTCTTGCCCTCGTGCCTGACGACGAAGATATGCTCGTCGAAATCATCAATAATTCCGCTCCCGATGCCGACCTCGCCTATGTGGCTTATTTCAAGAAACTCACAGGCGTTGAACCGGCACTTCTTAAATGGATGGAAAGTAACGATGATGCAGTGCTTGCTGCTGTTTACAATGCTCTGGCAGCATGTGGCTCTGATGCAGCCATCAAGCCTCTCCAGAAAGCCGCTAAGGCAGTCAAGTTCGCCAATGACCCGACAGGTGCGGTTGATGCTTATCTCCGTCTGCTTGCAAATCTCGGCGACGCAAACGCAGTCAAGGCAGCTAAAGAGCTTACTAAAGTCGACAATGACTATGTCCGTTGTGCAGCTCTCGGTATTATTTTGGATGCTGACAAGGCAAACGCTACAAAAAACATCCTTGCCGCTCTTAAAGACAAAGATATCAAATACCGCAACACTGCCCTCCTCGCGGCTCAAAATGCTGCCGGCGACGGAATTTTCGATGTCGTGGCTTCAAATTTCAAATCGCTTTCTCCCGCCGCTAAGATTGATGTTATCAACTGGCTTGGCAACAATCACGTTGCATCACAGATTGATTTAGTTGCAGCTAACATCAAATCTGCCGATATGCCTCTCGCAACCGCATCGATTAAAGCAGCTTCGAAGATTGGCGGTGATAAAGCCCTCGAAGCTATCACAGCAATGCTTTCTCAAGACAATGAACTTGCAGCTGCTGCAAAGAGCGCACTTCTCTCATTCAACGGTGACATCGCCAACGGCATACTCGCCGCTCTTGACTCAAACGACTCCAATGTAGTGGCACAGGCTCTTCAGCTTGCTTCCGCACGTCATATTTATGCAGCTTATCCCAAAACAGCAGATTTGATTTTGAAAGGCGAGCCGAATGTCGGCGCTGTCGCTCTCAAAAGTCTTAAAGGTGTTGTCCGTCCTGAAAACTTCGAAGTTGTATGCAAATTGGTAGAAGCTGCATCTCCGGAAAATGTCGGTGAACTCCAAGCCGCAGCCAAGAACTCTATCGTGAGCCTTTCTCCCGACGAGCAGTATAACAAGATTATTGCCATGATGAGCAAGCAGAAGGCACCTCAGGTCGTATCTCGTTACTATCCGCTTCTCGCTCAGGCAGCTACTCCGCAGGCTATCGAAACTCTTCTCAAGGCCTATAACGAGACAAAAAGTCCTGAAGCCTACAATGCTCTTATGCAGACAAACGATGCTGCGATGATACCCGTGCTTTTCGAAATTGCAGCAAACAATCCTGCTCAGAAAGACGCATCGCTTCGCCGATATATTCAGCTCGTGCGCAACTACGGTCTCCCCGCGATTGATCAGTATCGTCTTTACTCAAATGCTCTCGCTCTTGAACCTTCTGTAGATGTTCAGAACGAACTCCTTGCCGCGCTTGCCGACGGACGCACCCTTCCTGCCGCAATGCTTTCTGCAAAATATCTCGACAACGATGCTACCGCTCTCGCAGCCGCTACCACAGTAAAATATATTTTCGCTAAGGAAGACGCTCTTCGTAAAGGTCTGACAGTTCAGAATATCCTCGATAAAGCTCACAAGACATTCGTGAAATTCGGTGTCAACCATGCCGACGCAGGATATGCGGCTGACGAAGTCGCAGGTATGCTCAATGGTTTCGATGCTGAAGGCGGCTACGCTGTTGTTCCCGAGGCAGGTCCCGTAGGAGAATTTGAGAACTTCGACCTTTATTTCGATTGGAACGGTGTTGAGCCCCTCACACTCACTCTTCGTTCGATGCCCCTTGTAACCATTGATCCGGCTGCCGGGCTTACTGTCGGAAACGGTATTCTTCAGGCACTCCCCGCCGGCAACCAACCCGTTCATGTGCGCATGGTCAACGACCGCATTTTCGTTGAAGTCGGTTCAGTTCCCTTTGCAACTAACGAAGTTGTGGTCAACCCCAACGGCAAGAAAGCACCCGAAAAAGGAACTGTTTCAGTCAGCAATCCCGAGGCTGTGCGCAACTTCTATTTCAACAGTCTTCCCGATACACCGATTTTCACCCTTTCTCCCGAAGAAGAGGCAGAAGGGTTTGAAGTCCTTTTCGATGGTCGTTCGCTCGACAAATGGCATGGCAACACTGCCGCTTATGTGCCTGTCGACGGTGCTATCTACGTCACTGCTCAGTACGGCGGTTCCGGTAACCTCTACACCAAGAAGAACTATAGTGACTTCATCTACCGCTTCGAATTCTGCTTTGACGTTCCGGGTGTGAACAACGGTATCGGCATCCGTACAGGCAAGGACGTCACTGGCGTCGACGCAGCTTTCCACGGTATGGAAATCCAGGTGCTCGACCACGACGACCCGATGTACGGCGGTTATAACTACGGTTGGACCGGTATTCAGCCTTATCAAATCCACGGTTCGATTTACGGCGTAGTCGGTGCAAAACATGTTGACTTCGGTCCCATCAAGCAGTGGCACACCGAGGAAATCAAGGCTGTCGGCGACCATATCACAGTCACTGTCGACGGTGAAGTCATAGTCGATGCCGACATCCGCGAGGCATGTCAGGGTCATGCTGTCGGTCCCGAAGGCACCGAAGGCAATCCCTACATGATTGACCACCGTAACCATCCCGGTCTATTCAACAAAGAAGGTTACATCAGCTTCTGCGGTCACGGTCAAGGCGTGAAGTTCCGCAACATCCGCATCCTCGACCTCAGCGATAAGAACAAAACAAAAAACAAGAAGGCAAAGAAAAAATAAGCCATAATCTAAATGACTGAAATTTCAGACAGTTCACGAAAGCCGACTTCGATAGTTGCTATCGGAGTCGGCAATCGTATGCGCACCTATATGCAATACGTCGCCGCGCATCCCGACGAAGCGCGCCTCGTAGCTGTAGTCGAACCGGACCCCATACGCCGCAATGCTATGGCGGACAGGTTCAATATTCCCTCCGAACGTCGTTTCAACGACTATCATGAATTTTTCAAAAATCCCGTAAAGGCTGATGCAGCTATAATATGCACTCCCGAGCGTTACCATTTCGAACCGTGCATGGAAGCCATACGGTGCGGCATGCACGTTCTCCTCGAGAAGCCCGTTGCGCAGACCTATGAGCAGTGCCGTCTAATCGATAAGGCGGCGCGTCAGGCGAAGCGCGTTGTCGGAGTGTGCCATGTCCTGCGTTACCACCCTGCTTTCCGCAAGGTCAAGGAGCTTGTTTCCTCCGGACGTTTCGGCCGCATTATGACGATAAGCCATGTCGAGGATATCGGTATTGACCGCACGACCCACAGCTATGTGCGCGGCACCATGAACACCGAGGAGGGTAATAATCCCTTGCTGATGGCAAAATGCTGTCACGACATTGATTTCCTTTCCTGGCTGACTGACGCTTCGTGCAGCCGACTGTCATCATTCGGCAACCGAATATGGTTCCGACGCGACAACGCTCCGGCCGGCTCGGCAACACGCTGTGTCAGTTGCTCGGTTGAAAAAGACTGTCCTTACTCGGCGGTCGATTTATACCAGCGTCGTCATCAGTGGATTGCCAATTTCGATGTCCCCGCGGGCGATACAATCGACGCCGTCATTCAGCGCGAGCTTGAAGAAGGTCCTTACGGCAGATGTGTTTTCCATTGCGACAACGACCTTGTCGACAATCAGGTGCTTACAATGCACATGGACGACGGTTCTATCATCACCCTGATGATGGATATCTTCACCCTACGCGACGGCAGAAGCACCGACATAAAGATGACCCATGGCGAAATCGTCAGCAACGGCATCAAAATAGTCGTGACCGACTTCCGTAACGGCAAACGCGAAGTCTATGACTACACCGAAGTCTGCAAGCAGCCCTACCATGCGGGAGCTGACCTCAGGATTGTCGACAGCTTCCTCAAGACTGTCCGCGACGAAGAGCCCGACATACCTCTGACCACAATCACCGACGCCCTCCGCAGCCATCGTCTCTGTTTCGAAGCAGAGCGCAGCCGCCGCTCCGGCTCCACCGTCACATTGTAAGATTCTATTAGGTACTATAAAGCCGGACACATCGTGTCCGGCTTTATAATGGACATATTCTTTATTATTGACTATTTTGCGTACACTGCTCCATTTACAGAATCCCATAAATACTCGCTATATCCTTTCGAACCAGCAATTTGACGTGCTTCAGATTCAGAGGACGCAGTGCCTATTCTTATATAACCGTTATATCCGGCGACCCCACCTACTGCAGCTCCACGCCAATCAATATTACTATCAGATGAGGCTTGCTTTGACGAGGCACTTGCTAAAGCCATAACGCAGAAAACTACGAGAGCCATAACTTGGATAAAAATCTTTTGTTTATTCTTGTTCATGACAATAGAATGAAAATATTATAAAAATTATCAAGGTAAATAAGTTAATAAATCCATAAAATCAAATGTACCTGGAACATATTTATGGATTTGTAGAATTTCCCATACAAAAGGGAGGATAATTGATATCCAATATAAGAATTTGCTTATAGCGGATTTTGCAAGAAAGGTATGTTGAAACAATAATAACGCTCCATACCATAAACCATCAGGCAGACAAAAGACTACAAAGTAATCCATACCATAGGGGTAGATACCTACATCTCTAACAGCTTCAATAATTGAAGTTGGAAGCCAATCGAAAAAAATTATGTTTCGGCGTGAGACTATATAGATAATTGCCCCGAGAATAATCATAAGACTGGTTGCAACCAGTCTTATGATTAAGTGTCTTTTCATTTACTTTCTACATAAGTAGAAACTATAGTGATACATTATTGCACCACAAGTTTGTATGCTTTGCCTTTGTAATCTTGTCCAACTTTAATATTAACACTTTGTGAACTGGTTTTTTCAGCTGGAACCTTGACGACTGTGCTGGCTGCATGTTCGCCATTGACAAAGACAACAACCGTGGCGTAAGTATCTTCCTTTTGAGGACAACTAAGACCTACCGTAAAATAACTTGTATTACCATTATTATCGACGGTACCTGCATAACTTGATAGAGAAAATTGGCAAACTTGCGGTGAGTTGTTATCGCAAGTTGGAGATTCCATTACCGAATCTGAAGCAGAAATAGTAAATGCCGATGATAGCAGGATGATTATAACTAAAATTAGTTTGTTCATAAGGAATTAAATCGCTTTGTTTTATACCACATTGGTACTATGAAACTCAATTGGGAAATTTCTATTCCTTTTATTCTTTGGTAACGGTATACCGGAGCCATCTAACATTTAAACATACCTTACCATTGTGATGGAACCACGCGTTTGCAGATGCAGGGTGTGAGATTCCGGTTTTCTGGTCTGATGTAGAAAATGAACCATCAGAATACTCTTCTGTGACTTCAAGTTCATGCTTGACATATCCTTCTTTGTCAAAAATGTAGATGGTTTTTCCATCATCACTAACTAAGGCATGCAATATACCCCTGTCATCATAATATTTGCCGGAAGGAACTGCGGTTGCTACACAGAAAGAGGTTAGGACACTTAGTAACACCAAAAATTTTTTCATAATTGATATGTTTTAGTTGGTCTTACAGCCCCATCGACCTATAAAATAAAAAAGAGGCGTGAGCTGCTATGCCACGCCTTAAGAAGAAGGTGGTCGGATTACCTTTGAAAGCAGATGTGGAAAAAACAGCTCCACGCCATATGACGTGGAGACAGTTAAGCCAACTCTTGCTTTCTTGAGTAAGTTTCCGACGCTTCTCTTCTACAAGATGATGGGCATAACGCCTCTTGTTAACAATGTCATGAACTGGATAATCCCAATTCAACCGCAAAATTAAGAAAGATATTTTGAACTTACAATATGTTATTCAGCATAAAAACGTCTATAGCATATTTCAATTTACGAATTCACATCCTTATATGGGTAATATTTTTGTATAAAAGCAACCACCGCTTGGACCGAGAAGTCCGAGCGGTGGTTTTTATCTGATTGTCTGTTATGATACGACGCTTTTAGCGTATGTATTCTTTAGAGACTTTGTTGCCGCGGCGCACGATGTAGATGCCGTTTTCGGGATTAGCGACCTGAATGCCCTGAAGGTTGTAGTAAACAGCGGGTGCGTCGGTTTCATCAGCTTCGATTGCGCTTACACCGCTTGTCGCGCTCTGCCATGCAAGCACGGGATAACCGTCGACGAGCTTCGTGTTGTAAGCCTCCCACGCAGTCACTGTGTTCTGAAGAGTTTCTGCATCAGCACCTGAGTAGATGGGCACTCCGTTGATAAGCATTTCTTTGTAGAACTCAACATTGTTGAGTATGCCGCCATCGCCGTTGACTGTCGGTCCGGCAACCCCGCCATCACTGCTCACTGACGAGTTCCATGCGACAACGTTATTGAGTGTGACGTTAGTGGCTGTATTGATGTTTACAAGACCAGCTGCATTATTTTTAGAGGTGACAGAACCGCTTGCATATGCATAGCTGATAGAGAGGCCAGCGTTCGCACGACCGACAAGACCTGCTGAATGGCCGCCTGCGTTGTCAGCTGTGTTAACCTGCGAGTAGCTGTTGGTGATGGTCAGTGTGCCGGCGTTGCAAGAACCTACAAGACCGCCGGAAGCCGCGCCTTGAACAGAACCGGTTGCATAGCAGTTGTCGATTGTGAGGTCTCCGACACTTGCTCCTACGATACCGCCGGTGCAGAACCAATTGACGTTAACATCGATATTTTCGACTCCGAGATTTCTGATAGTACCTTTGATGGAACCGAACACCGAAGCGTTCTGTTCAACGCCGATTGTAACCTGTTCTTCACCCTCTCCGGTCACGTTCACTGCACCTTTCAGGTTTTTGATTACGTGGTTGTTACCGTTGAAGTGGATGGTTTTGGCTTTGGCAGCTGCTTCTGTGAACGGCACTTTATATTGTATACCGCTGAGGTCGATATCGTTGTCAAGGACCACATAGCTTGTGCCGTCGAGACATTTCGTTGCGAGGGTCATGAGATCATCGGCTGTCGATACATGGATAGGATTATTTTCCGAACCTAACATTTCGTCAGAAGATTCAGGAGTGAATTTGAGCACTGCCGCAGCTCCGTAAGCTGTGCACGATGAATAGGTGTGGATAAGGACCGAACCATCTGCCTGAGGCTGGGCTACGATTGAGTTGTAACCGTTGTTGCTTGAAAGGTAATCTTGGTTTACCCATGATGCGACCATTTCGCCTAATTCATTGAATACGCCTACACTCATCGGACGGTTGTTATTGCTCTGTTCTGCCTCGGAGCTTACAAAGCTATGGAGGAAGTATCGGTGTCCGTCAGCTACGAATGTATCGAAACCGTTGTTTTTTGAGTGAAATTCCATCGCGCGCCATGCAGCCTGCATCTTTTCGCATGCCGAACTCTGAGGCGCACCTTTATAGCAAGAGAATACGTCGTACTTCCCGCCTTCTCCTGAGCATAAGATATAAGCTTGCTTATGCGCCAGTTCATCATCCGGAGTTCCGAATTCCTCGATATTCGAAATGGCTGGTTGCACGATATTCTGCCCCCCCGATGTTCCGAGATACGTCGGCACATATTCATTTGCTTCAAACTGTACGGTCTCTACGGTTGTTCCGTCTTCATTATAACCGTTGATGATGCGGATGTTGAATGCACCTGCGGGTGCACCGTTGGCTGCGTTGCCGTGAGGTGCTACGAAGAAGACCGATTCGCCCGTAAGGTCACCGATTACTCGACCGACGCAGTCTATGCGGCTGATACCGGTGTTAGCGGTCAGACCTCCGTCGTTATAATCTTCCGGTTTCACTCCGCCGGGATAACCGATGTTGAATTGCTTCGATGAGCCGTCAGAAGGGCAGTAGATGGTCCACACCTGACTGCTCAGAGGTGCTTTCGTGAAGTAATGACCAACGAGGAAGTTGCCGACTTCGTCCATTGAAATGGCAGTTCCGTAGTAATCGTCACCTTCGAGTTTGGGAAGTTTGTAGACGTCCTCTACGCCATCTTTAGTGATTTTGGCGATAGACATGGTCTTCATGTTGATGGTGTAGAGCACACCGTCGCGACCTGTTGCAAAACGGGCGCACGACTGTTTTTTGATAGCGTCAGTCGAGGTCCAGTCGGGGGCGGTGCCGTCCCAATTTGCATTGAGTTCCTGAAGATTGCCGGTTTTCCACACTTCGGTGAGTGTGGCTTCAGCGTTGGCGTTGAATGCCGGTGTGAGGGCAAGCGCGGCGGCTAAAGAGAGTAATTGTTTTTTCATTGGCTTAAATATTTAAGAATATAATATATAGTTGAATTTTGATGACTAAGTTACTTAAAAAAAGTCATTATAGAGAATCTATTGACGAAAAAATTATTTTCAGACTTTCATATTGTTAATACATGTTAAAATGGGGGGGGGGTAATTATTTAAGTTGAAAAATAGGTTAAAAAA